>CAJOPN010000130.1 GCA_905236285.1 uncultured Selenomonadaceae bacterium
ATATTATGAAATTAATGGCGAAATTGCCGGTGTCGCTTGTGCACAGGCTTCACTTGAACGAATAAATCAGATTGTTAAAGAAGTTGAGCTATATAACACAGGCTTTTGTTTTGTTCTCGATAATCGCGGATATGTTATTTTAAATTCTGAAGACATTTCACCGCCGGAACTATCAGTTAATCTCAATAATGATATACGTAATTCTGAAAATAATATTTTATCTAAAATTGCAAATGATATGACGACCGGTAAAAATGGTCTTGAAGAAATTCAGCTAAATGACAAAGATTATTATATCGCCTATGCTCCGATTAAGAGAATAGGCTGGTCTTTTGGTGCAGCGATTGCCAAAGAGGAAGTAATTGCACCTGTAGTTAAAAATTCCGAAGTCATTGAGAATATCACTCAAGAAAATATTTCAAAACTTAACAGTCATATGTTCCAAACAATGATTTTTATGGTAATTTTTGTTTTGCTTCTTTTAATGAGTGTAACTTATATTGGCAGACGATTATCAAATCATTTCGTTGAACCGATTCACGAGCTGAGTGACGGAGTGCGTGAGATAGCCAGCGGTGACTTGAATAAAAAACTGAACATTAAAACCGGTGACGAGATTGAACATCTTGCAATTTGTTTTAATGCAATGACTGACGAGCTCAAAACTTATATGGATAATCTCACCAAAATCACGGCAGAGAAGGAGCGTATTGCTACTGAATTAGATGTTGCCAAAAACATTCAGACCAGCATGCTTCCTAATATTTTCCCACCTTTCCCTGACAAGAAAGAATTTAGTATTTTTGCAACGATGAATGCAGCAAAAGAAGTTGGCGGAGACTTTTACGACTTCTATTTGCTTGATGAGAATCATTTGGTTGTAACGATTGCTGATGTCAGCGGAAAAGGTATTCCGGCAGCGTTATTTATGATGATTAGTAAAACGATCCTTAAAAATTTTTCGATGACAATGACCAATCCGGACGATTTTGCAGCAGTAATGGCATTGTCGAATAATCAGCTCTGTCAAAATAATGACGCGATGATGTTTGTTACAGTATTTATGGGTATGCTTGATATTAAGACCGGTGAATTTTTATTTGTAAATGGTGGTCACAATCCGCCTCTGGTTTATCACAAATCAACAAACAGTTATGAATACCTCAATGTTGCCAAGAATTTCGTATTGGGCGGTATGGAAGACATCGACTTCAAACAACAATCAATAAAACTTGATAAGGGCGACATAATCTTCATGTACACAGACGGTGTGACTGAGGCACTCAATCCAAATAATGAGCTGTATGGCGAGGAACGCTTGATTAATTGCCTCAATCGTTCGGACAGGAATCTGTCAGTTGAGGGATTGTTGGCATTTGTACGCGCTGATGTAAATAATCACGTTAATGATGCCGCTCAATCTGATGATATTACTATGTTGACTCTAAAGTTTAATTAATTTTTTTCTGATTCAATTTTTTTTTTTTGACTTAATTAAAATTTTTTGTTAAAATAAAATTATGAGACTGAAATTAGACTGAATGAGGAGGAATGATAAATTGGCTCTTATCGTAAAGAAATTTGGCGGCAGTTCAGTCGCAACGACAGAAAAAATTTTGAACGTTGCAAAAAGAGTTTTATCCGATAAAAATCCTGAAGATAAAATTGTTGTGGTAGTCTCGGCAATGGGAGATGCCACCGACGATTTAATTTCACTCGCCGAAGGGATTGACGATCAACCTTATAAAGCAGAATATTCTCGTGAACTTGACATGCTTTTGACGACAGGAGAACAAGTTTCGATTGCACTTTTGTCTATGGCGTTTCAAAAATTGGGACATCCTGCAATTTCAATGACAGGTGCAATGATCGGAATGAAAACAAGTTCCGTTCACACTAAAGGTCGAATTTTGGGAATTGAACCTAAAAGAGTTCACGAAGAATTGAACAAAGGAAATATCGTTGTTGTCGCAGGATTTCAAGGAATTGACAAATTCGGCGATCCCGTGACTTTGGGACGCGGCGGCTCGGATACTTCGGCAGTTGCTCTCGCCGGTGCTCTTAAAGCCGATGCGTGCGAAATTTTTACTGACGTTGACGGAATTTATACCGCCGATCCGCGAATCGTTAAAAATGCTCAAAAGATGAGAGAAATTACTTATTACGAAATGCTTGAAATGGCTCGTCTCGGAGCAGGTGTCATGCAGCCGCGTTCGGTTGAAGTCGGAAAATATTTCAATATTCCGATTCATGTGCGTTCAACATTCACAAATACAAACGGAACTATTATTAGGGAGGATTATACTGTGGAGGACAGACCATTTGAAATCAGAGGCGTAACTCACGATGAAAAAGTTGCAAAAATTGCCGTGCTCGGAGTTCCCAATCAGCCCGGTATTGCTCATTCAATTTTTTCTGCGCTCGCCGATGCAAATATTGATGTCGATATGATTGTCCAAAGTATCCGCAATATCGAAAAGAATATTACCGATATGGTTTTCACGATTGCATCAAGTGATTTGCCGGAGGCCAAAAAAGTTGTTGAAAATGTTGCCGAAAAACTCGGAGCAGTCTCGGCGATTTTTGAGGAAGATGTTGCTAAAGTTTCAATCGTCGGTGCAGGAATGCTCGGAGCACCCGGGATTGCCGCGCGTATGTTTGGAGCTCTTGCAAAAGCCAATGTAAATATTGATATTATCAGTACTTCCGAAATCAGCGTTTCATGTCTCATTAAAGGCAATCAAGTTAAAGACGCGGTTAATTCAATTCACGAAGAATTTTTCCCGAACTGATTTAAAATTTCTTCAGCCTCGTCAATCGTGATTGCATCCGTACTTATATTTAAGCCGCTTGCTTTTAAAGTCATCAAGAATTTTTTTGCTGACGGCATTGAAAGTCCTGCGGCTTTTAGTATATCTTCTTTTGAAAAAATTTCTCGCGGTTTTCCTTCAGTCAAAATTTCGCCTCCGTTCATTATCAAAACTCTGCTTGCGAATTTTGCAACGTCGTCCATTGAATGAGAAATTAATATTATCGTTACATTTTTTTCATCATGCAATTTTTTTATATTGTTCATAATTTCGTCGCGAGATTTTGGATCAAGTCCCGCGATCGGTTCATCAAGTATCAGATATTTCGGTCTCATCGCAAGTACTCCCGCTATTGCCGCTTTTCGTTTTTGTCCTCCGCTCATTTCAAACGGAGATTTTTTTTTGCAATCTTTTGAAAGTCCGACTAACTCCATTGATTCATCTACTCTTTTTAAAATTTCTTCTTTAGTCAAATTTAAATTCTTCGGTCCGAATGATATATCCTTTTCAACCGTCTCTTCAAAAAGTTGTGATTCGGGATATTGAAATACTATTCCGATTTTTGACTGTGCAGATTTTTTTTCACGCGAATTTAAATCAATCTCATCAATTAAAATTTGTCCTTGTGTCGGTTTAATCAATCCTGCAATTAATTGAATCAATGTCGATTTTCCGCTGCCCGTATGTCCTGTTATTGCCAAAAATTCGCCTTCCTCAATTTTTAAATTTATATTTTTCAATGCCGTCTTTTCAAATGGCGTTTTTTTCATATAAGTAAATTTTACATCTTTTAATTCGATTGACATTTTTTTCATCTCCAAATTGTTGCAAGTTAATTTTCTTTGCATTATAATTGTACACAAAAAATTTGATTGAGGTTTTTATGAAAAATTTTGAAATGCACGAACATAAATTGCCTGACGGAACGGTAATTCATCACAGTCACGCACATACTCACACTCAAACGAAAGCAGTTTTAAATCGAATGGCAAAATTAATAGGACATCTTGAATCAACAAAAAAAATGATTGAAAACGGACGTGACTGTAGTGAAGTTTTGATTCAAATTGCCGCAGTCGATGCCGCACTTCGAGCCGTCGGACGAATTATTTTGAAAGATCATATTGAACATTGCATAGTAGATGCCATTAAAGACGGAGACAATCAATCGATCGCCGAATTAAATAAAGCTATCGATCAATTTATGAAATGATGAAATGTATCAGACCGAAATATTTTCAAAAATTTAAATGTGACGGCAAAAATTGCGGCAGTCGTTGTTGTAAAGGCTGGCGAGTCGTCGTTGATGAATCGACTTACAAGAAATATTCCACTCAAAAGGAAATTTTAACACATCTTGAAAAATTCGACGATAAAAATTTTCTTGTCAAGATGAAAAATAATTTTGAATGTCCTTTTCTTGATGATGATTATTTGTGTAAAATTCAAAAAAATTACGGCGAAGATTTTTTGACGGCGATTTGTTATTCATATCCGCGTGTAAATTATAAACTCGGTGAAATTTTGGAACAATCTTTAACTTTGACTTGTCCCGTTGCCGCAAAATTAATTTTGTATCCGAACGAAAAAATTGAATTTGAAACGATTGAAATTGATGAGCCGCGAGGAATTTTTGATTGGAGTAGAAAATTAAAAATATCGGTTGAAGAATTGATTGAATTGCAAATGACGGCGATTAAAATTTTGCAGGACAGAAATTTTTCATTTGATGAACGACTTTTCAATTTATGCAGATTGTTCGGCGGCGATTGTAAATTTGAAAAAACATTTGACATTCAAAAATATTCTACGATAATGATTGATATTTTTTCTGAAATGTATAATGCAAATATGGACGAACAAAAAAAATTAAAGCTCCAAAATGTTTATGTGATGTATCATAAAATAATATTGTCGCGATTGATGAAAAATTACTCACATATTTTTGAAAATTACATGGTAAATGAATTTTTTATGCGATGTTATCCGATTGCGTTCGACAATGATTTTTGGACGAATTGCAAAATATTTGTGACGGCTTACAAGGCGATGGAATTTGCAACGATATTGACGGCGATTTCAAAAAACGGATTTGTAACCGTTGAAGAATTTCTGATGATGATTGATGCCGTAAATGAAAAATTGGATCACAATCGAAAAGGAATGACGGCAATTAAAAAATTTTCGGAAACTGCAGACGATCTCAATAAATTTTCAAAAGTTATGTTTCAAAAATGAAAAAAATATGGTATAATTAACAAGCTTTAAAAAATTTTCAATGAGAGGAGCAGTTTCATGCAAAAAATTATTTCGCGCTCGCTGCTGATTTTGATTTTTACTATGACACTCTCGACAGCCTTATGTTCTGCACAGAATTTTAAATTTGTTGATGCGGAAGACACAACAGGTTATTATGTTGACATGGATAACGTTAAAATTGAAGGTAAAGAATTTATTTCAACGACACTTGCAGTTGTCAAAGCGAATTTAAATAAAATGTATGTGTACGATGTGCGGATTAATCTCAACGAGCAAAAATATCAAATTATTTCCTCAAAAATTTTTGAGTACGATACAAGGACACTTATGGAAACAAATGAACGCAGCCGACCTTACAGACCGTATGCGCCGAAGTCTGAGATGGCAGAATTAATCAATTTCATACTTTACGGCGACGAACCGCAAGAAAATTAAAAGTGAGGAATAAAAAAGATGAAAAAATTATTTGCAATTATAATGACTTGTATAATGTCATTGCCGATAAGTGCATTTGCAAAATATCGTTCAAATTCCGATACCGGCGTAGAAATTTTGGATTATATAGAAAATCGGCGCAGAGAGGAACGCGACAAACAATTAACGGAAGAGCAGCAAAAATTATTGGACGACATAGAAACGGCGAAGGAACAATTACCTCATCCCGAAGATCCGACGAATAAAGAATCAGATGTTGCACCTGCGATTTTTGAAGGCGATGACATGACTTATGACGCAGTAACGGGAGAATTTAAAGCAACGGGAAAAGTTGAAATTTTGCAGATTGACGGACATCGTTTTCAAGCTCGTGAGGCATACGGAAATATAAAAAATCAAGAAGTTGAAATACCGGGCAAGGCTCATGTTTTGCAAGTCACGCCTGACGCTCCGAAAATTACTCTCGACGGATACAGAACTTTTTACAATTACGGAACAAAAACGGGAACGATGGGAGCTGCTCGCGGTAAAGCCGGAGAATATTACATAGGCGGAAAACGTTTTGAATTTTATCCCGATCATGTTGTAATTTATAATGCAACTCAAACAAAATGCGGAGCGAAACGTCCCGATTATCATTTGAGTGCTGACAAAATGGAAATTTGGGAAGATGAGACAAAAGGCCGCACTATAAAAATGTATAAAATAAAATTTTGGATTAAAGATAACATAGTCGGAACGAAGGATTACGATGAAAGGACACTCGGCGAATCTCACGAAAATAATTTTCCAAGAGTCGGTTACAACAAAGATCACGGAGCATATATCGAACAAAGATTTGAACAGCCGATTACAAATCATTTAAAGGGAATTTTAAATGCACATGCTGAAACAAAAAAAGGTATTCGCAGCAGCGGAGAATTAAAATATAACAACAGAGATTTTACGAGTCGAGTTGTTTACGGATTTTATGAAGACAGCGACAATATTTGGATTCAAAAAGAGCCGTCATTAATTTTAAATTATAATCGTCCGTTTGAAGGATTGCCGTTGAGATATGATCTTAATTATGAAGTTGGTCATTGGCGTTCAGATAATATTTCAAGTACTCACCAAAAATATGAAGCCGGTCTTTCACATGATCCGATTTCAATTGGAAGTTATATTTTATTTTTGCATACGAGTTATTCAGTCACAAAGGAAAGTGC
>CAJOPN010000131.1 GCA_905236285.1 uncultured Selenomonadaceae bacterium
GATCAGCTCAAGGACAGAGCACCGAAAGTTATAGCAAAAGGACGCGGACATGTTGCGGAACATATTCTTGCAGCAGCTCAAAAAAATTCAATACCGGTTTATCAAAACAAGGCACTTGTAAACATGTTGATGGCACTTGAAATTGATCGAGAAATTCCGCCTGAACTTTACAAGGCGATTGCTGAAGTAATGGCTTATGTTTACAGAATAGATGCATCGAAAGGCCGCGAAGAAAGATTTAAACAACTTGCGTCAATGCGAAGAAACAGATAAATTAAAAAAAACGCCAATATTTTTTTGAAAGGCGTTTTTTATTTTGAAAAAAATTTTTTTATATTTGAAAATTATTCGCCGAAACCGTATTTTTCTATGATGTAATCCAAATCTTTGTCGCCGCGTCCGCTGAGATTGACGAGAATTGAACCGTCTCCCATTTCTTTTGCGCGTCTCATTGCATAAGCGACGGCGTGAGAACTTTCAAGAGCCGGAATTATTCCTTCATAACGACTGAGCTTGAAGAAAGCATCAACTGCATCTTTATCGCTGGCAACGTCATAATTTACACGTCCGCTGTCTCTCAAAAATGCGTGTTCGGGACCGACTGATGGATAATCAAGACCACTTGCAATCGAATAAACCGGCGCAGGATTTCCTTCCGAATCTTTCAACATAATGCTGTCAAATCCGTGCATAACTCCTTCAGAACCGTAACTCATTGACGCTGCATGATCTCCCAAATTTTCACCGCGTCCGAGAGGTTCAACTCCGACAATTTCGACAGGATCATTTATAAACGGCAAAAAGAATCCGATTGAATTACTTCCGCCGCCGACACATGCAGTTATAACGTCCGGCAAAAATCCCATCATCTCTTGAAATTGTTCACGTGCCTCAACTCCGACGATATATTGAAAATCTCTGACCATTAAAGGAAACGGATGAGGTCCAACTGCCGAACCGATACAATAAATTGTCGTCTCGTAATTTTCAAGATAATCTTCAAATGCGGCATCAACTGCCTCTTTCAAAGTTTTCAAACCAGTTGAAACCGGAACGACTTTTGCACCCAAAACTTTCATTCGTGCAACGTTCGGAGCTTGTTTTGCAATGTCTACTTCTCCCATGTAAATTGTGCAGTCCAAGCCGAAAAATGCTGCTGCCGTTGCGAGTGCCACTCCGTGCTGACCTGCTCCCGTTTCCGCAATTATTCTTTTCTTTCCCATGAACGTCGCCAAAAGTCCTTCGCCCATGCAATGATTTAATTTGTGTGCTCCTGTATGATTTAAATCTTCTCTCTTGAGATAAATTTGACAATCTCCGATCATTCGCGAAAGTCTTTTGCAATGATAAACCGGTGTCGGTCGCCCTTGAAATTCTTTTCTGATTCGGCGCAGTTCATTTATAAAATCCGATGAGTGACAGATTGTCATGTATGCTTTTGTAATTTCTTCAAATGCAGGAATTAATTTTTCGGGAAGATATGCACCACCGTATTTTCCGAAACGTCCATTCTTATCGGGATAATGTTTTAAATAATTTGTAAAATCCATAAAAAAATTTCTCCTTCAAAAAAATTTTTGGCATTGCCGCAAATATTTTAATCGCAAAGGAAAAATTTTTCAAGACAACAAAAAAATTTATTTTCAAATTTTGTAACCGTGATCTATCGGACCGTTTCCGTGTCCCAAATTCAAGCCTGATGATAATGCCTCAGTCAAATATTTTTTTGCAACTTGAATTGCTTTCGGCAGAGACATTTCTTTTGCAAGATTCGACGCAATCGCTGATGAAAGTGTGCAGCCTGTACCGTGAATATTTTTCGTGACGATTTTTTCGGCATAAAACCATTTAAAACCTTCGTCCGTGCAAAGCAAATCAAGTGAAACATTTTGAAAATGTCCGCCTTTGGTAAGTATCGGACAATGATATTTTTCAAAAATAATTTCCGCCGCCTCCTCCATTTGTGTTTTCGTCAGCAAGTCATCAAAATTTTTCTTTGTCAAAATTGCAAGTTCCTTTAAATTCGGAGTTATGACGGCTGCCATAGGAAATAAAATTTTTGTCAATTTTTCGATCGCGTCGTCTTCAATTAATTTTGCTCCGCTTGACGAAATCATCACGGGATCGATGACAATATTTTTTGCCTTGTAATGATTCAATCTTTCGCCGACAACTTCAATCAATTCAGATGAATAAATCATTCCGATTTTGACAGCGTCCGGCGGAATATCTCTGAATACCGCGTCAATTTGATTTGCCAGAAATTTCGGTGTCACTTCAAAAATTTCATCTACTCCCAATGTATTTTGTGCAGTCAATGCAGTTATTGCCGACATTCCGTAAACGCCGTTTGCAAGCATTGTTTTTAAATCCGCTTGAATACCTGCTCCGCCTGATGAATCACTTCCTGCTATCGTTAAAACCGTTTTCAAAACTTTGTCCATAATTTTCAACCTCTCACTTATATTTCAAAAAATTTTTTTCTAAAACATTCGCTTTCGCCAAAAAATATATGCCGAGATACATGACGCGACGAACGCAATTATTATTACAATTCCGAATCCTTCAGTATTTTCAGCAAGCGGAACAGGTACATTCATTCCGAAAAAACTTGATATAACTGTCGGAATTGCCACGATAATTGTCATCGCCGCCAAAAATTTCATAACCATGTTTTGATTGTTTGAAATTATTGATGAAAATGTGTCTGCCAATCGCGAAAGAATTTGACTGTACATCTCCGTCATTTCTCGTGCCTGTTTGTTTTCAATTATTACATCTTCCAAAAGGTCTTCATCTTCTTCATAAATGTCTAAAATTCCTTCGAGCGTTCGACTTGATCTCAATCTCAAAAGTTTATCCAAAACTGCACCGTTTGATCTCAATGCCGCATTGAAATATGTCAAGCCTTTTTGCAATTCCATTAATCTCAAAATTTCGGCATTACGCATTGACTCTCGCAGAAGGTCTTCAATCTCGTCAGAGAGTTTATTTATTTGTCTGAGATAACGCAGAAAAAAGGTTGCCGATTTATAAAGAATTTGAAATAAAAATTGAGTTTTTTTAAACGTTCTGAAAAATCGCGACGTTCTTTCATTGAAATCAGAAATAACCGGCGTTTCTTCAAGACAAACTGTAATAATATATTGTTTCGTTAAAATTATCGCAAGCGGCAAAGTGTCATAACTTTCTTCTTCGCGGACTATCGGAACGTTCGTCAAAATCATAATGCAATCGTCTTCAACGTCGATATGTGATCGTTCTTCATCATCAAGTGCCGAGCGTAAAAAATCCGGCTCAACGTCAGTCAGATTGCTGATTATTTTTAACTCGTACGGTGTCGGATCGACTATATTTATCCATGAACCTTTTTCAAGAGTTTTCAGCGTCAATTCCACCAAATGTCCCGATTCGAGCGATTTGAAAATTTGGAGCATGTCACACCGCCTCTCACATAAATTTCAATTCTAATTTTACTATGCTTGTGATATAATGTCTATTAATTTTTTTTGAGGTGATTTTTTTGAAAGTAACTTTACTGACTCACACTCCCGAACCCGAAAAAATTGTTGCCGCCGCTGCACGCTGCTGTTATTCAAATGACGATCCGAATAAATTGCTTGAAGAAATGACTGACGAAAAAGCCGCAAAGTTTTTACAAAAATTAAATGATCTCGGACATCAATCACCGCTTGAACATGTTTCTTTTACATTTTCGATAAGCGGAGTTTCCCGCGCACTTCTTGCACAAATTACACGTCACAGATTGGCATCATTCAGCGTGAGAAGTCAGCGTTATTGCGGATTTAATTCGGCAGATTTTATTCAACCGCCTTCAATCAAAAAAAATTCTGAAGTTGAAAAAATTTTTGATGAGTCACTTGCTCAATGTAAAAAAAATTATGATGAATTGATTGAAAAAAATATTCTTAAAGAAGATGCGAGAATGATTTTGCCAAATGCCGCCGCCACTTCAATGGTTGTTACGATGAATGCAAGAGAACTTTTGCATTTTTTCGGCTTGCGCTGCTGCAATCGTGCTCAATGGGAAATTCGATCCGTCGCAAATGAAATGGTTAAAATCGTCAAAAAAATTGCGCCCAATCTTTTTATAAAAGCAGGTGCAATTTGTCAACAACGCGGATATTGTCCCGAAGGAAAATTTTCTTGCGGAAAAGCTCCTTCATTGGAAAAAATTTTGGGAATTTATAATCGCCAAAAAAATTAACGACGCAATTTTTGAATCTCGTCCAAAAGATATTCATTTAAAATTTTAATGTAAGTGCCTTTCATTCCGAGAGATTTTGATTCAATGACACCGGCGGATTCAAATTTTCTTAGAGCATTGACGATGACTGAACGAGTTATCCCGACACGATCGGCAATTTTCGATGCGACAAGAAGTCCTTCATTGCCGTTGAGTTCGCCGAGAATATTAATTGCGGCTTCGGCTTCGGAATATGAAAGAGTGGCAAGAGCAATTTGAACGGTTGCTTTTTTTCTTGCCTCAATTTCCAATTTTTCGGTACGATCTCTCAAAATTTCCATTCCGACGACTGTAGCACCGTATTCGGCAAGAAGTAAATCATCATCTGTAAAATCTTTGTTGTAACGTGCTGTTACCAATGTGCCGATTCTCTCGCCGACTCCGTAAATCGGAACTATCGTTGTATTTTTTCCGTTGAAAAGACATTTCTTTCCTTCTTCAAAAACACATTTGCCGGTTTTGCTTCGACGATTTGCGTTTGTCTCGTCCATTCGATTGAGCCAATTTACATATTGTTTCGGAAATTGTCCGCGATTTATAACTTTGTCAATCATCAAATCGCATTCAAATTCATCAATGAAAGCGTAACCGAAAATTTCACCTTTCTTTCCGGTGATATAAACATTCGCCTCAAGCACATTGCTGAGAATTTTTGAAATTCCGTCGTACTCAACTATTTCTGATCGCTGAAGTAATTTGTTGATTTGTCGAGTCTTTTCCAATAACGTCGTCATAAGCAAATCTCCTTTATCAATTTTTGTCTCTCTTATCGTATCACATTTTTGTAATAATTAACAGATATTTTCAGAATTTTTTTGTAAATTTATTTTTAATTGAGCGACAAAATTTTTTTGATTGCATTCCAAACTTCATCGACGGAAATATCTTTGAGACATTTATTGTCTTTGCAGGTAGGCTTGCCGGGAATATTGTAACAAGGAGAGCAGGGAAATTTATGAATTATGACCGTACAATTTTTTCTCGGTGCCCATTGTTCGGGAAGAGTCGGACCGTAAATCGCAATCGAAGGTGTATTTGTTGTTGAAGAAACATGCAGAAGAGCAGTACAGCCACAAATTTGAAGATCTGTTTGTTCGATCAATTCGGCTATTTCTCTCAAATTCATTTTTCCTGCCAAATTCGCCACATTCGAAAATTCTTTGTGAATCAATTCAAATTGTTCAATGCCGCCTGTCATTGCAACTGCACAATTATTTTCGTGAAGCCGCCGTATTATTTCACGATACTTTTCAATTTCCCAATCTTTCACTCGTGACAATGAATACGGAACGATTAGAATTAATTTTTGCGAATCGCCTTTGATTGAATTGCAAATTTTTTTTATTCTTTCCTTTTCATCTTCGCTGACGTAAGGACGAGTTAAAGACAAATCTTTTGTTTCAATTCCGAGTTGTTTGACGACTGCAAGATATTTCAGCGGCTCAAACATTTCAAGAGGTTCATCTTTCATACGAATATTTATAAAATCTTTTCCGTAACCGATTCTTTTCGGAATCAACGCAAGAAAAGCATAAAAAGCATTCCGATAATGGTAGTCGAATACAACCGCCGCATCGGAACGCCATATACTTTTTACAATATTTATCGCGTCGTCACCTTTTTGATATGGAAGAAGTAAATCAATATGAGGATTGCCGTATAAAAGTTCATAACCTGTGTATGAAGTTATGACGACCGTTTCACATTCGGGATAACATTCTTTGATTGCTCTGTAAACCGGAGTTGCCATTAATGTATCGCCTATGCTTGCTTGATGCATTATGCAAATTTTTTTCATCTTTTTCAAATTTCCAATTCAAAAATTTAAATTTTCGTGTTCCACATAATCAGCGCGTCTTCATTGTTGTCAAGATAATATTTTTTTCTTCGTCCGACGCTGTGCAGTCCGAATTTTTCATAGAGATTAATTGCGGCAACATTTGACGGTCTGACTTCCAAAGTAATTGCCGTTGCTCCACGTTTTTTTACTTCGTCGATTAATTTTGAAAATAATTTCGTGCCGATTTTTTGATTGCGAAAATTTTCGTCGACTGCAACATTTGTAACTTGTGCCTCTTCAAATGAAATCCATGCTCCGGCATACGCGACAATTTTTTCATCGACGACACCGACAATATAAACTGCATTTTCATTTTCAAATTCTTCCCAAAAAAATTTTCTCGTCCAAGGCATCGCAAAAGTTTTTTCTTCAATCGCCGCCATTTGTTCGGCATCATTTTTTTTCATCAATCGAAATTCAATCACGATTTCGTTTCTCCCACAAAACTTCAGCCTCACTGCGTCGAATATAAAGCGGCTCGATATTCATAACGTTGTCAATTTTTCCTTCGCTTAAAAGTTTTCGACCGCACATCGCAACGTTGACTGCTCGTGGCATTCTCATATTCACGGGTGCAATTTTTACATTTTCCGGCAATGATTTTATTTTGCTGCAGACATCTCCGCAAATTATTATCCTTTCAAATTTTTCTGCCTTTTTAATTGCATCGTCAATGCTCAAAATTTCAATCTCGGAAATTTTTTCAAGACAATCAAAAATTTGAACGTATGCACGATTTTTTTGAGCGTCAATCATCGTCATAACTTTTTCAAAAGGAAAATGATAAGCAAGTGCCTCAAGAGTGGAAACGCCGATTATTTTTAAATTCCAGGCGTAGGCAAGAGATTTCGCGGCAGCAAGTCCGATTCTCAAACCTGTAAACGATCCCGGTCCGATACTTATTGCGATTGCGTCAATCATTTCTCGCGTGACGTTTGACATCTCCAAAACTTTTTTGAATTGAGGCAATAAAGTTTCTGAATGAGTAAGTTTTGAATCCTGAGTTATTTCCGTGAATTTTTCTTCATTGCAAACGGCGACGCTCGCGGCTCTACTTGCTGTTTCGATCGCTGCTGTGTACAAATTCTTCAAGCTCCTTCAAAAAATCTTCGTGTTCTTCTCCGACGCAATCAAAACTTATTCGCCGCATCTTTCGAGAATCGTCAATTCGTTCAATTTTTATTATGAAATAATCATCGGGCAACGCCTCAGGAAATTTTTCTGCCCATTCAATAAAAACTATTCCTTCGGGAAAATCTGTATACTCATAAAATCCTATGTCTTCAAGTTCGTCTTCAGTCGTCAAACGATACAAATCAAAATGTACAATCGGACAAAATCCTTCGTAAATGTTCATTAAATTAAAAGTCGGACTTGTAACTTCGCCTTGAACTCCGAGAGTTTTCGCCATGCTTTGAACGAAAAGTGTTTTGCCTGCTCCAAGATCGCCTTCGAGACAAACTATCGTTCCTTCTCGGATTCTCTGTGCAACTTTCGCCGCCAATTTAACCGTTTCGTATGGAGACTGCGTTATTTCTGTAAACATTTTCGCCTTTCCTTTTCTTTAATTTACTTTTTAAAATATTCGCGCTTAAAAAAATTTTTCCTGCACATCAACAGCGTTGCAAAAATCTATTTCGTTTTTGCATAAATAAATTTTTTGTGATAAAATGAATGAAAAATTTTATGAGACGGGTGAGACTTTTGAATCTTTTTCAAAATGTTTCGGAATTGGACGAAACAGCAATAAACGAAATAAAAAATTTAAATGAATTTATAGAAGAAGAAATCAAAGAAGACAAATTCATCGGCGAGGCATGTCTTCCGTTAATCAACGGCGGAAAAAGATTGAGACCAATTTTATTTTTAATTTGTGCGAAATCAAACGGCAAAAAAATTTTCGATGAAAAATTATTTTTGAAAAAAAATCTTCCGTTGGCGGCGGCGATAGAATTAATTCATACGGCGAGCCTTGTTCATGATGATATTTTGGATCGATCAAAAATTCGTCGCGGAACGGCTACGGCAAATTCAAAATACGGAGCACAAATTGCAGTTTTAATCGGCGATTATCTTTTTGCAAAGGCTTTTCAACTCGTCGCAGAAAATCATTACGGTGACGAAGTTTCTCTCGTGCTTTCAAAACTCGTCAAAAATCTTTGTGTCGGTGAAATTACTCAAGATCGATCGCTTTTCAAAATTCCGACCGTCTCAGAATATTACGAAAAAATTCATTTGAAAACTGCAGTATTTCTTGCATCATGCTGCAGACTCGGCGGAATAGTTGCGGATTTGAAACAATCTGAAATTGAATCGCTGACGAATTACGGAATTAATTTAGGCTTAGCATTTCAAATTATTGATGATTTATTGGATTTTTTCGGCGATGTAAAAGTTACGGGAAAAGCACTCGGAGGAGATTTTAAAAGCGGTGTCATAACTTTGCCTATAATCAGGGCGTTGAATGTAAGCAAAAAATCAGAGACGTTAAAAAAAATTGTTACTCATAATAAAATCAGCGATGAAAATATTTTTGAGGCAATCGAAATTATCAGAGAAACTGACGCGCTTGAATATTGCAAAATGCGTGCTTATGCTCACATAGACGCGGCAAGAATTAATTTGCCTGATTGTATTGACGACAAGACATTTTTTTTGCTTGAAAGTATTGCAGATTTTGTTGTTGACAGGACGTGGTAATTTTGAAAATTTCTAAAAAATTTTTTTCATTAATGGCAATAATTTTAATTGTGATGATGATTCCAAACACATTAAACGCGAAATCAAAAAATAAAAATAAAACTGCCGAAAATATTCCTGCGGCTTCGACGGTTCCGAAAATAAAAATTGAGTCCGACAAACCGAAAAATTGGTGTCCCGAACTCAAAATTGGTCTTTATACTTTAAATTCACCTTTCAATTTAAGTACTAATTTGGATTTTTCAATTATTGATTCGACTAAAAATAAAACTTTAAAAAATTACAAAAAAAATACCGAGTTAATTTTTTCTGCACAGAATAATTTTGTAAAAATTGACGGAGAAAATTTTTCGAGCAATGAAATTGAACTGCGTCCACAGAATGAAAAAGAATTGAGGAACATGTTAATAAATATCGGCGGACAAGAATATTTCGGCGGATTGAAATTGATTGCAGTCAAAAATAATTTAATCGTGATAAATATTGTGCCGGTCGAGGAATATTTGCGCGGAGTATTGCCGAAAGAAATGTCGCCGTCATGGAATGAAGAAGCATTAAAAGCGCAGGCAGTCGCGGCAAGAACATTTTCATTAAAAAATAGAAATCGTCACAAAAATGAAGGCTATGATTTGTGTGCAAGCGTTCATTGTCAAATGTACGACGGAGCAGATTCACTTGATGAAAAAACTGACGAAGCAATTTCAAAAACATTCGGCGAAGTTTTATTTTTTAACGGCAAATTGATTGAAGCACCGTTTCACAGAGACAGCGGAGGAATTACAGAAAATGCCGTTGACGTGTGGGGAACAGATTTTCCGTATTTGAGAGCAGTAACTGAAATTGAAACAAAAACAATGGCTTGGGAAAAATATTTTTCATTTGAAGAATTTACAAAAATTTTAAATGAAAGCGGTCACAAAATCGGCGATGTAAAATTTATAAAAGTTACAAATCTTGAACTCGGAAAAGTTACGAACGACCGAAGTTCATCAGGACGAGTGAAAGAGTTGACGATTGTCGGCAGCAGCGACGAAATAAAATTGAGCGGCAGCGAATTGAGAAAAATTTTTGGCTTAAAGAGTACGCTCTTTGATGTTTCAATCAGCGGCAATCATTTAAAATTTATCGGCTACGGCTGGGGACACGGTGTCGGAATGAGTCAGCACGGTGCTCAAACTCTCGCTGAAAATAAATATTCCTATGAAAAAATTTTGGCTCATTATTACAAAGGCACGGAAATTAAACGGCTTTATTAAATTTAGAATAATTGACAATCAAAATAAAAATCAATGAAAATGAAACGAGAGCGATTGCCCAATTAAAAGCAAGAGCGTAATCATTGGCTTGAACGGCAGAATAAATTGCAGTCGACATCGTTTGAGTTACTCCCGGAATATTTCCTGCAAACATGATTGTTGCTCCAAATTCTCCGAGTGCCCTCGTGAATGACAAAACTATTCCTGCCAAAATTCCGCTGCGAGTATTCGGAATTAAGATTTTCCAAAAGATTTTCCATTCACTAACGCCTAAAGTTCTCGCCGCGTAAATTATATTTTTGTCAAGCTGTTCAAATGCTCCTCGTGTCGTGCGATACATCAGAGGCATTGAAACTATAACGGCTGAAATTACTGTTGCCTGCCAGGTGAAAACCAATGAAAAATCAAATTGCAATAAAAATTGCCCGATTAAACTTCTTTTGCCGAACACCAGCAATAAAAAAAATCCGACGACGGTGGGAGGCAAAACCATCGGCAAAGTTATAATTGCATCTGCCAAGCCGTGACCGCGTTTCAAATTCACCACGACATAAGCCAAAAATATTCCGATGAAAAATGTTATTATCGTCGAAACGACAGCGGTTTTTAATGTAATTAAAAGCGGACTCAATTCCATAAATTTATTTCTCCATTAAAATTATTTTTTCGGGAGGAAAGTATAAATAAATTTCAGGTGCTTTAACGGAGTGCCAAATTTTTTTGTCAACTTCCCAGCGAATTAATTTTGCATTGGTATTTTTTCGGCGAACCATAATCAGAAATGAAAAAGTATCTTCAATTACTTCAACGACTTCCATTAAAAAAATATTTTCTCCTTCAAATTGACTGTATTGAATAAATTTTGCTCTGAATCCGACGAATTTTATTTTCTTCGTTAAATCGGAACGTTTGAAAGAAATTTTCCAATCGTCGGCGACAATCAAATCATTTTCAATGTGAGCCGCAGAAATATTTTTACATCCTGTCAAAAGAGTTGCTGCCAAAGTTTTCGGATTTTGAAAAAGTTCATGCTTTTCATTAAACGATTCAATCAATCCTCGATTCATAACCGCAACTTTGTCACTCATTCTGAAAGCCTCTCCGCGATCATGCGAAACCAAAATTGCAGTACCGGCATAATTTTTAAAAATATTTTTCATTTCAAGTTCAAGCTGCCATTTTAAATAAGAATCAAGTGCGCTGAAAGGTTCGTCAAGCAATAAAATTTCGGCATTTGATGATAAAATTCTCGCAAATGCAACTCTTTGCTGTTGACCGCCGCTGAGTTTATTGGGATATGAATTTTCAAGTCCGTCAAGCTGAAAACGTTTTATATTTTCCGCAACGGACTTTTGATTGACCGCGACGAACGAAATATTTTCAAAGACGGTCATATTAGGAAAAAGAGCATAATTTTGAAATAAATATCCGACACGACGATTTTGCGGTTTGAGATTAATTTTTTTATCGCTGTCGAATAAAATTTTATCATTCAAAATAATTTGTCCCTCGTCGGGCGTTTGAATTCCTGCAATACATTTAAGAGTCATGGATTTGCCGCAGCCTGATGCTCCAAGTAATGCAAGGACTTCATCCTCAACGCTGAAATTTACGTTAAGAATGAAGTCTCGCAAAATTTTTTTAATATTTACGATTAATTTCATTTTGCAATTTTAAATCCGTATTTTTCAAAAATATTTTTCGCATTGTCGGATTTTACAAATTCCAAAAATTTTTTGTCCTCATCAATTTGTTTGGAGTCTTTTAAAATTGCAACGGGATAAATTACCGGCTTGTGAGAATTTTCGGGAGCTTTTGCAATGATTTTAATTTTATCGCCTGCTACTGCCGCATCGGTTTCATAAACTATTCCGCAATCAGCTTCACCGCTTTCGACCCAGCTCAATACTTGACGAACGTCCGAACCATAAACCGCTTTTGCTTTAACTGCGTCGAGAATATTTAATTTCGTTAAAATTTCTTCGGTGTATTGTCCGACAGGTACGCCTTTAGGTTCACCAAGTGCAATATGATTAACATCTTCACGAGTTAAATCTTCAAAATTTTTAATGTCTTTCTTTGAATCTGACGGAACGATTAAAACAACTTCATTGACGAGCAAATCTGAACGAGTTCCTTCAGCCAAAAGTTGTTTTTCGTCAAGAGCATTCATTTGTTTTTGAGCCGCGCTGAAAAAAATATCAGTCTGTCCGCCGTTTTCAATCGCCTGTTGAAGTGCTCCGCTTGAACCGAAATTAAAAGTCAATTTTACATTCGGATTATCTTTTTGATAAATATCGGCAAGTTCTTTCATAACGTCAGTAAGTGATGCCGCCGCCGCAATATGAATTTCAACCGGTTGTTGATCTGCTTCTTTTTCTTCAATTTTTTCTCCGCAGCCGCTCACAATAAAAAGTGCTGCCGTCATAATCAACGCCAAAATTTTTTTCATCATAATAAAAAATACCTCCAAAAAATAAATTAAGACTGTTCCGCAAACCCGTACGCAAAAAAACAGTCCGATTCTCCGAAGATATTTTTGACTGTTCCTTTTCAAAACGGAAGGCGTTGACGTTTCCATCAATACCCTGTGAGTTAAAAACTCAGGCGCAATGTCATAATTTAAAAAAAATCTTAGACATTTTTGCTCGGAACTTTTCTAGATTATATCACAAAAAAATTTTTTCGGCTCTTTTTTTTTTCTTGACTTTGTTTTATCTTTGCTGTAAATTATTTTTTGATAAAATTGAAATAAATTGAGAAGGAGATTTTTTTATGACGGACGAAAAATTGACAGAGAAAAAAATTTCAAGCGAAAATGTTTTTGACGGTGTACTTCTTCATGTGAGAAAAGATGTCGTAAAACTTCCTAACGGTCACGAAGCTCCGCGCGAATGGATAGATCATCCGGGTGCCGCCGCCATAATTCCGATTTTCCCTGACGGCAATATTATTCTCGTCAAACAATTTCGATATCCGATTAATCAAGTGACGTTTGAAATTCCTGCAGGCAAACTTGATGTTGTTGGAGAAGATCCGTTGACTTGTGCAGAGCGTGAACTTTCAGAGGAAACGGGTTACACGGCAAAAAAAATTTGGAAACTCGGAAAAATTGCAACGACAGTAGGATTTTCAAACGAATGGATTCATCTTTATGCGGCTGAAGATTTAAAAGCAGGCAAGCAACACACCGACACCGATGAATTTATAAATTGCATGAAAGTTCAGTTGAGTGACGCTGTTAAAATGATTTATGACGGAAAAATTTTTGATTCAAAGTCAATCATTTCAATTTTATTGCTCGAAAGAGAATTGAATAACAGAAAATAAAAAATTTTTTAAGTGAGGTTTTTTAATGTTTGATGATTTTGGCGGATTTTTAATGCAAGTTATCGCAGGATTGCCGGGATTAATAATTGCGATGACGATTCACGAATTTGCACATGCAGCAACGGCGGTTGCGCTCGGCGATCCCACTCCGAGATTACAGGGACGATTGACATTAAATCCTGCGGCACATATCGATCCGATCGGTCTTTTAATGCTCTTCCTGGTTAGATTCGGCTGGGCAAAACCTGTTATGATTAATCCATACAATTTTAAAAAGCCGCGTCGTGATGATATTTTGGTTTCACTTGCAGGACCTTTTGCAAATTTGGTGACGGCATTCGTCGCACTTGTCGTGATGGTTTTAATTTTAAAATTTTTCGGGCAAATGACGGAAGGAATGCACACGGTTTTCATGTTAATTTTGATTTACAACATAAATTTTGCAATTTTTAATATGATTCCGATTCCTCCGCTCGACGGCTCAAAAGTTTTAATTCAATTATTACCGTATGAACTTGCAAGAAAATTTCACGAATTGGAACGTTACAGTTTTTTGATACTCATAATTTTTTTGATGACTCCGATTCTCGGCAGTATTCTGGTTCCTATGCAAAGATTAATTTTAAAAATGTTTGAATCTATTCTCAGCGTATTTTTTTAAATGAGTTATGAAATAAAATTGGCGGAATTTGAAGGACCGCTTGATTTGTTGTTGCATTTAATCGCGAAAAACAAAATTGATATTTATAATATACCGGTAGCGGAATTGACGCGGCAATATATGAATTATATTGAAGAATCGAAAAATTTTAACATAGAAATTGCGACCGAATTTTTGGTGACAGCGGCAAAATTAATGCAAATAAAATCACGAATGATATTGCCGAATCCGAAAAAATTTGAAAATGATGAAGAGATTGACGATCCACGCGAAGAGTTGACAAAGAAACTTCTGGAGTATCAAAAATTTCAAAAAATCGGCAAAATTTTATCGTCGATGTTTTTTGAGGAAGAAAAATTTTTTAAACGTGAACCTTTGAAACTGCCGAAAAAAATTTTAATGCCGCAAAATTTATCTGCCGAAAAACTTTTTAAAATATTTTTGAAGGCAACAGCAATCAATGAAGAAAAATTTTTGCCTGAAGTTTTTGTTGAATCCGAAAAATTTCACGTCAAAGACAAAATGGCAGAAATAATTTCACGTCTCAGAAATGTTGAAGAAATAAATTTTTCCGAAATTATCGAAACAAATTCGAATGACGAGACGATTATAACATTTTTGGCACTTTTGGAATTGATAAAAGAAAAAAAAATAACTGCAGAACAAATAATTCCGTTCGCAGAAATAACGATAAGAAAGCAGACGAAGAATGACGAATGAAACGGCAATGATTGAGGCGTTGCTCTTCGCGGCAGGTGAACCGCTGACGAAAGAAAAAATTTCGGAGATAACGGACATTGGAATAATTGAAATAACAAAATTATTGCGCGAACTCGAAAAGGAACTTGAAGGACACGGAATAATTTTAAGAGAAGTTGCAACGGGCTGGCAATTATCAACGCGACCAAAATATTTTTCAATTATCGAGAAATTGGCGGAGACTTCCACACAAAAATTTTCTTCGGCAATGATGGAAACTCTTTCAATAATTGCATTCAAACAGCCGGTAACGCGAATTGAAATTGAAGAAATACGCGGCGTAAATGTCGATCGATCTCTTGCAAAACTTTTGGAAATTGAATTTGTAGAAGAAGTCGGAAGAAAACAAGTAATCGGACGACCGATTTTATACGGCACGACAGAAAATTTTTTGAAATCATTCGGAATAAAAAATTTAAAAGAATTGCCTAAAATATCAAATTAGGGCTTTTTTTTTTTGAAAATTTTTTGTACAATATGAAAAGGATTTAAGAAAATTTGGTGAGCGGCGAGGAGGATTTTTGTGGATTTGAATTTAATTGAAATTTTGAAAACGATTTTAATAGGAGTCGTCGAAGGATTGACGGAATGGCTGCCGATAAGCAGTACAGGTCATATGATTCTCGTCGATGAATTTGTAAAACTCGACGTAAGCAAGCAATTCATGGATATGTTCCTCGTAGTTATTCAACTCGGCGCAATTTTGGCGGTCGTCGTTTTGAATTTTGAAAGATTAAATCCGTTTTCGTCGTGGAAAAGCAAATTGCAGAAAAAAAATACAATTCAACTTTGGTACAAAGTGATTCTTGCATGTATTCCGGCAGCAGTAATCGGTTTGCCTCTCAATGACTGGATGGAAGAAAATTTGATGACGACTCCGATTGTTGCATCAATGTTGATTTTGTACGGAATTTTATTTATAATTGTCGAAAATTTCAATCGCTATCGAATACCGAAAGCCAGAGACGTTGATCATCTCGATTACAAAACGGCAATTTTAATCGGATTTTTTCAAGTGCTCGCATTGGTACCCGGTACTTCACGATCGGGAGCAACGATTTTAGGCGGAATTTTGCTCGGCACTTCAAGGCAAGTCGCGGCTGAATTTACATTTTATCTTGCAATCCCCGTTATGTTCGGCGCAAGTCTTTTAAAAATTTTCAAATTCGGTTTCAATTATACCTCGTCTGAATTAATAATTTTGGCTGTCGGAATGTTCACGGCTTTCATCGTTTCAATAGTTTCAATAAAATTTTTGCTCCATTACATCAAGAAAAATGATTTTACGGCATTCGGCTGGTACAGAATTATTTTGGGCATAATTGTTTTCATATATTTATTTTTGATTGGTGATCCGATTTTAAATTGAAGGTGAATGAATTGAAAAAAATTTTTTTGTTAATGTTAAGTTTTTTAATTTTAATTAGTTCAAATGCTTATGCAAAGTCCGAAAAAAATTCAGATGTTAAAAAAAATATTGAAATACAGCTTGAGCATTTCAACGGAAAAATTTTCAATAACAGAAATGTGAATAATTATAATGTGCATGTCTTTCAAAAGATTCATCAAAAAAGAGCACTTGAAATTTATCGCGGCTTGACATTTACAAGAGCAACGGGATATTCAAAGCCGCGCGAGGATTTTTTGGACAGCGAAGGAGTCGGAATAGGACCGGCAATAATGTTGAGATGGAAGAAAAAAATTTCGGGAAAACTTTACGCGACGGGAGATTTTACAGGCAGTTTAATGTTTTACAACAAAGCTCATCCCGCACAAGGTCGCGCTTACGGATTTTTGTGGAGAGTCGGTCCGCGATTTTTATGGCAATACGGCAAAGATGATTCCGTCAGTCTCGGTTATTCAATCAGTCATTTTTCAAACGGATTGCGTTCACATAATCCGGGATATAACGGCTTGGGATTCACATTAAATTTTCAACATAAATTTTAAAAATTCAAATTGATTTTTTTATTGAGGCATCAAAATGAAAAAATATCTTTCCGAAAAAAATGATTTTTCAAAAATAATGGTCGTCATAATAACAATGGCGTTGACGCTTTCAATTTCGATAACATGTTTCATATCTAAGGAATTAATGGCGACACGCGACGAAGAAATGACAAAAGTAATTGCCTCAGATGTTTATGACGACATCAATAATGAGCTTTTAAAACCGATTATGGTTTCTCAAGCTATGGCTAATGATATGTTTCTGCATCAAAATTTAAAAATGGAATCGACAATTCCGGAAGAAGCCGAAACGGAATTGATGAAAAATTATTTGAGGACGATGAAAGAACGATTTGATTACAGCGCGGCATTTTTGGTGGCGGAATCATCAAAAAATTATTGGCAGGCGAGCGGCTTAATAAAAAAAATGGATTTGGAAAATGATCCGCATGATATTTGGTACAAAGATTTTGTTGCAAAAGATGTTGATTATGCTTTCAATGTCGATACGGACGAGGCAAACAAATTATCGCTGACAATTTTTGTAAATACCGGAATAAAAGACGACGATGGGAATTTATTGGGAGTATGCGGAGTCGGAGTCGGAATGAACGGAGTACAAAAAATTATTGAAAAGAATGAAAAAATATACAAAATAAAAATAAATTTGGTTGATAGAGACGGACTTGTTCAAGTCGACACCGAATCAACAAATATTGAAAATTCAACTCTGGCAAATATTTTGTCGAATCAGCGGACAGAAAACTTTTTCATCAGCAAAATTGATGACAGGTACGTTTTGACAAAATATATTCCTGCATTTGATTGGTATCTGGTAATTCAGCGCAATGTAGATGAAATGCAAAATAAATTTTTGAATTTTATATTGTATATTTCGACAGGCTTTTTAATCGCATTGACGGCGTTATTTCTGTTCATGAGATCGAATTTGAACGAAAATAAAAATTAACATAAAATAAATTAAAATGGTGAGCAGGTGAAAAAAATATGTTGACAAAAGTTTTATTTAAAGATCGACTGCTTAATGAAGAAAGATTGCTTGATTACGGATTTGAGCAAACCGGCAATGAATATGTTTATCATACACCGATTGCGAAAGGACAAATGCAGTTGACAATCGTAGTCACAAAAGATAATGAAGTGAACACGCAAATTGTTGACAGCGAATCGGGCGAAGAATATGTAATGCACTTGGTTGACGATGCAATAGGTGAATTTGTCGGTAGCATAAAAGAAGAATACGAAAATATTTTACGCAGAATAGAATCATTTTGTTTTGACAAAGATATTTTCAAAAGTCAACAGGCAAGAAAAATAATTAAATATATTCGTGAAAAATATAACGATGAACTTGAATATCTCTGGGAAATGTTTCCGAAATATGCAGTTTGGAGACGAAAGGACAGCCGAAAATGGTACGGAATTTTGCTAACGATACCGAAATATAAAATCGGACTTGAAGGCAATGACATAATAGAAATTTTGGATTTAAGAATAAAATCGGATGAACTTGAAGAAATTTTGGACGAACGCAGATATTTTTTCGGCTATCATATGAATAAAAAAAATTGGCTTACGATTTGTCTTAATGAAACAGTACCGCTTGAAGAAATTTGCACGCGAATAGATGCCAGTTATGAACTTGCAAAGAAAAAGAGAAAATCACATCAGCAGGTGAAAAAATGAAAATATTTGTCGGATTGGGCAATCCCGGTTCAGAATATGCGGCGACGAAGCACAACGTCGGATTTATGCTTGCAGATGCGATTGCAAAAGAAATTAACGCGAATAATTGGCGAGAAAATTTTAACGCGCTCATTTCCGAAAATTTTATTGAAGGTGAAAAAATTTTTCTGGTTAAACCGCTGACTTATATGAATTCGAGCGGTGAGGCAGTTCGTCCGATTATGGATTATTACAAATTGACTCCCGAAGATTTGATTGTTGCTCATGATGATATGGATTTATCGGTTGGAATAATTCGTTTGAGACCGAAAGGCAGCGGCGGAGGACATCATGGGATTGAATCCATAATTCAACATTTAAACGGCAATCAAAATTTTTCGCGAATAAGAATCGGAATCGGCAGACCTCCTTTCAATGAAAATTTAATTCCGAAAAGTGAAAGTCCCTATGCAAATTCAAAAGTCAATCGGCATGTACTTTCACCTTTCAATGAAGAAGACGCGATCAAAATTAAATCAGCGATCGAATATCTTGTCCCTGCGACACTCTGTATCATTCGCGAAGGAATTAATAATGCAATGAATAAATATAATCCTAAGAAGAAAAAAATTGCTGAGGTCAACGAAGATGAAAAAAATAACGGCACTTTATGCTGACGAGAACGGAGAAGTTTTTGATGCGCCGAATTATTCGGGAGTCGGAAGAATCGGAAATGAATTTGTCGAACTCAAGCCGCAAGATTTAATAAAACTGCCTGAAAGTGTCGATTTAATGTTTTTGCCGAACAGAAAAGCAGTCGGATTAAAAAATAATAAAATTTCAACAATTAAAGGTCAAGCAGTATCGGCAATTCTTCCTGCAGGTTACACCAGAACATTTTTGCCTGCCTTTGAAAAAGACGAAAAAAATTCAAAAATCTTGCCGCTTTATGGATATACTGCAGTCGTTTTGTATCGTGACGAACTTCATGCCGCCGCAATTTATACAGATGAAAATCACAAGTGGAATCCGATTCATTATAACACGAGAGATTTAAAAAAATTTGTTCGCCGCGTGAAAAAAGATCTGCCGAATAATCGAATTGTCAATCAAGTTGCAAATTGTTCATTGAATTGGCATTGTCTTACTGCACAAAATTTATTCTATCGCAGATGGGAGGCAGGTATTCCTACTTCACCGACTTGCAACGCTCAATGTCTCGGCTGTATTTCTCTTCAGCCTGCGGAATGTTGTCCGTCGCCGCAAAACAGAATTGATTTTAAACCGACTGTTGAAGAAATTTCTGATGTCGGAATTTATCATTTGACGAATGCCGAAGATGCAATTATCAGTTTTGGTCAAGGCTGCGAAGGTGAACCGTCTCTGGCTTATGAAAATATTTCTGCGGCAATAAAAAAAATTCGTGAAAAAACAAATCGCGGTCAAATTAATATGAACTCAAACGCGGGATTCACCGAAGGCGTAAAAAAAATTATTGATTCGGGTCTTGATTCGATTCGTGTTTCAATAATCAGTGCGAAAAATGAAAGTTACGACGCTTATTATAAAGCCGCATATCATCTCGATGACGTTAAAAATTCAATTCAATATGCTCTTGAAAAAAATGTTTATGTCTCATTGAATATGTTATATTTTCCTGGATTCAACGATCGTGAGGCGGAATTGGATGCCTGGATAAAATTTTTTGAAAAATTTCCTGTTCAAATGATTCAGGTTCGCAATTTAAATATTGATCCCGATTTATTTCTTGATACAATGCCTGAAAAATATGGTAAAATGACAGGCACAAAAAAATTTTTGCAGACGCTGAAAGAAAAATTTAAAAATATTCAAATCGGAAGTTTCAGTCATTACATTAATTAAAATTATTATCGGAGTGAAATAAAATTGTTAAGTATTCTTCTTATCGGACATGAGCCGCAACTTTTGGAAATAAGCATATTTTCGATTCGTAATTTTATTAAAGAAAACGATTACGAAATTTTTATGATTGCAAAAAATATTCAGCATTTGGAGCACAGTATAATTTATGCTCAAAAAAGTGAGATAAAATTTATCAACCAAAAATCAGATAATTTATCTCATATTTTTATTGAGTTCGTTGAAAATGCAAAAGGTGATTTGATACTCATAATGAACGAAGGAACAATCTTATCATTCAACGCCGTAAAAAATATGCAGCAAATTTTAATGAATCAAAATAATATTGCCGCAGTCGGTCCGATGATGAATTTTTCATTTTACGGAAATGGTCAAGCCGTGAATGTTTCTTACAAAAATATTTCGGAATTTGAAGAATTTGCAAAACAAATTTCGGAAAAACAATCAGAGTCAGCAGAAGTTTTAACTTTGAGCGGCGATTGTTTGCTTATGCGTTATGAGACGATGATTGAAATAGGAGTGCCTGACGGAAAAATGCAATCACTTTGGTCAGCGGATTATTCTTTGAGACTGTTGCGATCAAATTATGATTTAATGATATGTAAAAATTCATTCGTTCATTGCAATATTGTGAATAATATTTCTCAAGAGCAAATAAATAATTTTGTGACGAAATGGGGAATGGATTTATCAGAAAATCCGAATTTTAAAATTGAAACATTTAATTTCGTTGACTTGCAAAAAGAAAAAATTTGTTTCTTAAATGTAAATTCCAAAATTGCAGTAGCCGTTAAATTGTTAAGAGAATTACCCCCCCCCCTCCTACTGCTTCTCCGCAGCCTAAAAATAAAATGTATGACTTTGATCTTTCTTCTATCAAATTGGTTATATGGGATTTGGATAATTGTTTTTGGAATGGAACGCTCTCTTCGGAAGAACCGATTAAATTAATCGAAAAAAATATTCAAGTCGTCAAAAAATTGACTGACGGCGGAATTATAAATTCAATCTGCTCAAAAAATGATTTCGACAGAATTAAAAAGATTTTGATTGATGAAAATAATATTTGGGATTATTTTGTTTTTCCTTCAATTGACTGGTCGCCGAAAGGTAACAGAATAAAAAATATTATTTCCGATATGCAGTTGAGAGCGCAAAATGTTTTATTCATAGACGATAATGTCAGCAATTTGGAAGAGGCAAAATATTTTTCGCCGAATTTACAAATTCTTCACGTCAATGATATTGAAAAATTTTATCGTGAAGTCGAAAAATTATCTGCAACAGACATTAATCATGAACGTTTAAAAAGATATAAGATTCTTGAGGAAAAAAGCGTGGTGAAAAAAAATGCAAATTCAAATGAAGAATTTTTGCGACAATCCAAAATAGAAGTAAAAATTGTTTATGATTGCACTTCAGAGATTAATCGCATTGAGGAATTGATAAATCGTACGAATCAATTAAATTATACAAAAATCCGAATTTCAAAAGATGAAATTTCTTTATTGTTGAACAATCCGAATTATGAATGTGCACTAATACACGCGAAAGATAAATACGGCGATTACGGATACGTTGGTTTTTATTGTCTGGATAAAATGCAAAATAGATTGATACATTTTTTGTTTTCTTGCAGGATACTCGGAATGGGTATTGAACAATTTGTTTATGCGAAATTAAATTTTCCTGAATTAAAAATTATCGGCGAGGTTACAAATTCAGTTGAAAAAAATATTTTTGTCAATTGGATTCACGAAAAGAAAAATTTTGAAAATAAAGCAATTCTTTTTAAAGGACCTTGCGATTTGACGGCGGTAACAAAATTTATAAATTTTAGAAACATGAAAATTGATCTTGAGTCGGCACCTTATAACACGAATCATATATTTGAAAATGTCACGAAGGAACAAATTGAATTTTTAAAAGAAACTGCCCCTTTTCTGACGGCAGAAGATTTTAATCACAAAACAGACATGTTCAATTTCAAATATCAGATCGTTTTTTATTCGTTGTTGCAAGATTGCAGAGATATTCTTTATCGGAACAAAAAAAGTGGTTTAAGAATCAGCCGACATTTTTTGGCAATGGATTTGACGGACAAAAATAATTGGCAAAATTATCTTTTACGTAAATATGGCAATTATAATTTTACGATTGAGATTTTGGAAAAATTCAGTCAGGAATATCAATGTGAAGGATATGAAAAAGTCGAAGAAATATTAAACAATGTAAAAAAAATACGTTCTCTGTTATCACCAAATACTTTACTGGTGTTGCTTCTCGGCAGTGAAGTTGAATTTAATGAAAGTTCAATTCCCGATTACGGAGATCTTGCCAAACGTCATGCAGAAGTAAATCGTGAGGTTGAAAATGAATTTAAAAATGTATCGAATATAAAATTTATCAATTATACGAGATATATAAGAGGTCGAGAAGATTACGCAGATCACATAAATCATTTTCAAGCAAGAGTTTATTATGAAATTGCTTGTGATGTAATAAAAATAATAGAAGAATATTACTCATAAAGAATTGGAGGAATTTTAAATTATGCGAGTATTACTTGCGGAAGATGACAAAAGGCTCGGCAATTTGATTCAATACATGCTTGAGCAAAATAAATTTTCGGTCGAATGGATTACAAACGGTTCAGATATTTATGAATATGCAATGTATTCCGAGTACGATATTTTGATTTTGGATTGGATGATGCCCGGAGAAAACGGAATAGAGGCCTGCCGCAGATTGCGTGACAACGGATATGAAAAAGCAATTTTAATGTTGACGGCGAAAGACAGTCTTGAAGATCGAGTGACGGGACTTGATGCCGGAGCTGATGATTATCTCGTCAAGCCGTTTGAATTTGCCGAACTTTTGGCGAGACTTCGGGCACTCGGTCGCCGCAGTACACAAAAAATTCAGCAGGAAGTAGTTGACATCGGTGATTTCAATCTCAATCGCACGACGAAAATTCTCAAGAAGAATAATCAAGTAATCCAACTTTCACCGCGCGAATTTCAAATTTTTGATTTGTTGGCGCAAAATCTCGGCGTAGTCGTGCCGCGTGATATTATTCTCGATCGAATTTGGGGACTTGAACGCGACATCACTTCAAACAATATTGATTCATATATGAAAATTCTTCGTAAAAAATTGCAGGAAGTTGACGGAAAAATTTCAATAAAAACTATTCGCGGTATCGGCTATCGTTTGGAAGCATAAAAAAAATTTAACTCAAAAAAATTTCGACGCGGAAGGCAGTTAAATGGAAATTTTCGGAAGAAGTCGGCGACAACTTACTCTGATTTATTCGCTCATAATGTGCATATTTCTCATTATTTTAATTTCTGTCGTTCGTATGACTATGGAATGGGCAATGTTTTCTGAACAGGCTCAGGAAATTTTGGACGCTGCAGATTCGATTTCGGATTTGCGCGAACGTTACGGACAAAATCCCGATATGGCAAATGATGACAGAAATTCTTACAAAAGCACCAATGATCGATTATTTTTTTATATATTTGACGGCGATAAAAGGCTGGTTGATTTTGCGCGTGCATCTTTCCGTGTCGAATCGTTCATCTTGGATAATATTTCAAATTGGGATATTGAAGACGGAGAAATGATTGTTTTGACTCGACCGAATGAAATCGGCAGGACAACAAGCATAATGATGACTTCAAAACATTTGAGAATTTACGGCGTTAATCATGTTCTTTACGTCGGAAAAGATGTTACGGTAATGTATTCGGGACTTCAAAAATCTACGTACATTTTAATTTTTTTGGGTATAGTCGCATTGATAAGCGCGGCGATTTTCGGTCACATAATGGCGGGACGCGCAATAATTCCATTAAAAATTGCATATGAAAAGCAAAAACAATTTGCCGCTGATGCGTCTCACGAATTGAGAACACCTCTTGCAGTCGTCATGGCATCGGCCGATTTGCTTTTGATGGATCAATCAATCAAATCGCCGTTTTTGAAACAAGTCATTGAAGATGTAAAAAGTGAAGTTCAAAAAATGTCAAAACTCGTCAGCGATTTATTAATGGTCGCGCGAAGTGATAATAATGCCTTAAAAGTTACAATCAAAAAATTTGACTTGGGCGAAATGCTCAATCAAAATGTGAGAATGATGACACCTCTTGCCGAAAAGAAAAATATAAAACTCAGCGGAGAAAATATAAAACGTGTCGAAATTCAAGCCGATGAACAAAAAATTAAGCAATTAATTTTGATTTTGGTTGACAACGCGATTAAATATACTCCCGAAGGCGGATCGGTAACGGTAAGAATTGAAAACATTGCAGACGGAAAAGTAACGTTTTCGGTTCAAGACAGCGGAATAGGAATTGCAAAAGAAGATCAGGATAAAGTTTTTGAAAGATTCTATCGTGTCGATAAAGCACGTTCAAGAGAAATCGGCGGAAACGGTCTCGGACTTTCAATCGCAAGTGAAATTGTCAGACTGCATGAAGGAAAAATTTCCGTTGAAAGCGAACTCGGTGAAGGAACAAAATTTATTGTAGAATTAAAAATGTTCTTCATAAAAAAAGATTAAAAAATTTTTTGAATGAAATCTGTCAAGTGCGGCAGAAATTTTTTTTTTGCGTTTGAAAATTTTTTCGAGCCGTGAAATTTTTTCGTCCGATTTAATAATTTTGCAGGAAAATTTTTTGTAACGTTGAAATACAAACGAGAGATTAAAAAGAAATCCTTGGTGATAAAATATGACGGTGACAAAACTCAAATTGAGTGCCAATAAAAAACTTATTTGTCCAAAATGCAACAGAGAACTTCGTTTCGTTGAAGGAGGACCTGTAAGAGTAGTAAACGGTAAAGTAGATATGAGTGCAACTTTGCCGCGACACATATGTGATCATTGCAATGTATTTTATCGTGAGCTTTTGAGTTCAGGTTATTACGATGAATTTGAATTGCCGAAAGAGGACAGAATTGTACCGAAAGCACCGTCACCAAAACCGGCTGCAATACCTTCGATAAAGAAAAGAGTACTTGCAACTGGAAATATTCCGCCGACGATTTTAAAAAGAGAAGCTGACGGAAAATGTCCGTGTCCGAGATGCGGCGACAGAATGAATTTCGTTGAGGCAGGTCCGGTTCAAATAGTAAACGGTAAGCCGGATTTCAGCAACACTATGGATCATTTCGTCTGTCCTTATTGCCGATCCGTTTTCAGAAAAATTGTCGGTACCGATTATTTTCAATGGTCGGAGAAATAATCTTCATTTGAGGAAGTGAAAATAAATCCGTGAAACGAAAAGGTTTTAATTGGTTTGCATTGTTAATGTTTGTCGTCGTTGCATATTTCGTTACGGTTTTGGCATCTCAACAGGTTCATTTGTCTCATGTCAGCGAAAGTCAATACATGGCAGACAAAAGATTGGAGACTGCGAAAAAAGAAAATGACAGACTTAAAAAAGAATATGAAGATTTACAAGACGTTTCAAATATTGAAAGAATTGCCCGCGAAGATTTGGGACTGGCAAAAGAAGGAGAACTTCCGTATCAAGCGGCAACAAATAAATAGGAATGTTTAATCTATTGGAGGGTAATGTTTTGGCGATTGAAGTAGGCAGCGTGGTTGAAGGCGTTGTTAGTCGTATCACAAATTTTGGTGCATTCATTGACATTGAAGGCGGAAAAAACGGATTGGTTCATATTTCCGAAATTTCTGATGTGTACGTTCGCGATGTGCATGATTTTTTGTCTGAAGGCGACAAAGTTCAGGCGAAAGTGATAAACATTGACGAGCGCGGAAAAATTGCGCTCTCATTGAAACAAATCAAAAAACAGGAATCAGAATCGGAGACGGACGGCGGCGCAGTTCCAAGAAATAAATTTGCAAGAAATGATCGCAATGACAGAGTTGTGAATAAAAGACCTGTAAATCCGATACCGGCATCATTTGAAGATAAGCTGTCAAAATTTATGAAGGAAAGCGATGAAAAATTGGCAGACAGAAAACGCCGCACCGATTCAAAACGAGGCGGTCGCGGTTCAAGACGTTCAGATTAACTGCGTGCACTTCTTTAATTGGAGGTGCTTTTTATCTTGTTGATGAGATTCATCGACTTTTGCAATAAAAATAAAATTTTTTGCGACGGAAACGGAATTGTTATTGCAGTTTCGGGCGGTGCAGATTCTCTTGCACTTGCGGATTTGCTTTATCGTTCACAAAGACGGTTTAATTTGAAAATTTGTATTGCACATTTTGAACACGGCTTGAGAGGTGAAGAATCAAAATCTGATGCCGAATTTGTAAAAAAATTTTCTGCTGAAAGAAATTTGAATTTCATTGCCGAATCAGCCGATGTAAAAAATTTTGCCGAATCAAAAAAAATGTCTATTGAAACGGCGGCACGCGAATTGAGATATAAATTTCTCGAAAAAATTCGGCGACAGTTAAATTTTGATTATATCGCAGTTGCTCATCACGCAGACGATCAGGCGGAAACAATTTTGATGAGAATACTTCGCGGCACAGGTTCAATCGGACTTTCTGCAATGAAATACAAATCCGAAAAAATTTTGAGACCGCTTTTAAATTTCAAAAAATCCGAACTTGAAAATTATTGCCGTCAACAAAATTTAAATCCGCGAATTGATTCGACAAATTTTGAAACGGACGCGACAAGAAATAAAATTCGACTGGAATTGCTGCCGATATTGAGAAAATATAATCCGTCGATAACCGAAACAATTTGCAGATTGGGAGAAGTTTCGGCAAATGATTCGGATTTTATAAATTTACAGGCACAAAAAATTTTTGATTCGGCAGTCAAAGATGAAAAATTATTGCAAACGGTCGTAAATTCGCAGCATGTTTCCGTTCAAAGAGCATTAATCCGAATGTTTGCAGAAAAAACAATCGGAAGTATCAAAGATTTTGAATTTGTACATATTGAATCAATTCGACGAGTTTTGAACGAAAATTTAAAAGGAGTCGAATTGCCGCATAAATTCAGAGCCGATTTAAAAAAAGGTCGGCTGACAATAATCGAAAATAAAAAAATAAAAAAGAGAGGACTGGTCAATATGAGAAACACAGAAGATTACATTGAGCGCGTACTGTTCACGGAGGAGGAGATCAGTACGCGTGTTGCGGAACTCGGAGCACAAATCAGCAAAGATTACAAAGACATTGATTCACCGCTTTTGACTGTCGGTATTTTAAACGGTGCCGTCGTCTTCTTCGCCGATCTCGTCAGAAAAATCACAATCCCCGTTCAATTCGATAATTTGATTGCTTCAAGTTACGATGCAAATTCTCACACGAGCGGCAAAGTAAATATTTTAAAAAATCTTGAAAATAACGTCAAAGGCCGCCATATTCTCCTCATTGAAGATATTGTCGATTCCGGCACGACAATGAATTATTTGATTGATTATTTTAAGAATAAAAAAGCTGCCGACGTTAAAATTTGTACACTTTTAAATAAACCGTCTCGCAGAAAAGTTGAAGTTAATATTGATTACTGCGGCTTTGAAATTCCCGATGAATTTATTGTCGGCTACGGTCTCGACTTTGCA
>CAJOPN010000132.1 GCA_905236285.1 uncultured Selenomonadaceae bacterium
GCAGTCGGTAGCTCGTCGGGCTCATAACCCGAAGGTCGCAAGTTCAAGTCTTGCCTCCGCAACCAAACGCTGATGTAGCTCAGTCGGTAGAGCGCATCCTTGGTAAGGATGAGGTCTCCGGTTCAATCCCGGACATCAGCTCCATTTTTTTATAAGGCGGCATAGCTCAGTTGGCTAGAGCAGTCGGTTCATACCCGGCGTGTCCGGAGTTCAAATCTCTGTGCCGCCACCAATTATGAAATTTAATGCCCCGGCGAGGGGTTTTATATTGTAAAAATTTTGTGCGTTATATTGACAAAAATAATTCGTTGTTGTAAAATACGCCGTGTTGTTTAATCTGATGAGAGGAGATTTTTTCAAATGCGTGTGAAGTTAACTCTGTCCTGCAGCGAATGCAAAAACCGCAATTACAGGACAAATAAAAACAAAAAAAATAATCCCGACAGAATTGAATTTAAAAAATATTGCAAATTCTGCAAGAAACATACTCTGCACAAAGAGACAAAATAATTAGAACTCCGATCAATAAAGTTGGAGGTGCAAAATTATTTTGGCTGAACAAACAAATCAAAAAAATGAAAAATCCGGCAGCAGTCCTTTGAAATTTATTCGAGAAGTACAAAACGAACTGAAAAAAGTTTCGTGGCCTACCAAAAAGGAACTCACTTCTTACACGGGTGTTGTCGGTCTTGCCGTTGTTATCGTCTGCGCTCTTATTTGGGTCTGCGATACAATTTTTGCGAGACTGTTTCACGTCTTGTTAAGTTAGAGAGGTAATTTAATGGAGCACTTGGAACAAAGAGGATCCAGAGCCTGGTACGTGGTTCACACATATTCGGGTTATGAAAATAAAGTAAAGGCGAATCTTGAGAAAAAAATTGCATCTCAAAATTTGGGCGACGTAATTTTTGAAATTGTTGTGCCGATGCATACCGAAACCGAAGTTAAGGAAGGCAAAAAGAAAAATGTTCAGCGAAAAGTTTTTCCGGGCTATGTACTGGTGAATATGGTTGTAAACAATTATTCGTGGTACGTGGTAAGAAATACTCAAGGCGTAACAGGTTTTGTCGGTTCGGAAAAAGATCCTATTCCTTTAACGCCGGAAGAGGCTGACAAAATTTTGAATGTCTCCAAAGAAAAATTAGACGAACTTTCAATAAAAATCAGAGTGAATGACAAGGTTCGTATAGTTTCCGGATTGCTTGAAAATTATACTGCCACCGTCAAAGAAATTGACAGCGGAAAGCGTCGCGTAACAGTAATAGTAGAAGGAAAACCGGTTGAGCTTGATTTTGATCAAGTTGAAAAAATTTAATCAATGACGTTTTTTGAAAGAAGGTGAAAAAATGGCAAAGAAAGTTACAAAAGTAGTTAAATTGCAAGTTCCTGCAGGTAAAGCCACACCTGCGCCGCCTGTCGGTCCTGCACTCGGTCAAGCCGGTGTAAATATTATGGCATTCGTCAAAGAATTTAATGACAGAACGGCACAACAAGCAGGTTTAATTATTCCTGTTGAAATTTCCGTTTATGAAGACAGATCTTTCACATTCATAACAAAAACACCGCCGGCAGCAGTTTTGTTAAAGAAGGCGGCAGGTATTGACAAAGCATCAGGCGAGCCGAATAAAAATAAAGTTGCAAAACTTCCGCGTGCAAAGGCTCAAGAGATTGCAGAACAAAAAATGAAAGATCTCAACGCGGCTGACATTGAAGCGGCTACCAGAATGATTGAAGGTACTGCTCGCAGTATGGGCATTGAAATAGTTTAATGCTTTGAAGTGGGAGATTTAATCGCAAATACCACGAGAGGAGAAAATTAAATGGCAAAGAGAAGCAAAAGATACCGTGAAGCCGAAAAACTTCTTGAAGAAGGAAAATATTATTCGGTAACTGAAGCAGTCGAATTGGTAAAGAAAACTGCAAGCACGAAATTTGATGAGACGATTGAAATGCATGTTCGTCTCGGAGTTGATCCGAAATATGCAGATCAACAAGTTCGCGGCGCAGTTGTCCTTCCGAACGGCACAGGAAAATCAAAAAGAGTTCTTGCGTTTGCAAAAGGCGATAAAGTTGCAGAGGCTGAAGCGGCAGGTGCTGATTTCGTCGGCTCAGATGAACTCGTTCAAAAAATTCAGGGCGGCTGGTTGGAATTTGATGTGGCAGTTGCAACTCCCGACATGATGGGTGTTGTCGGTCGTCTCGGTAAAATTCTTGGTCCGCGCGGTCTTATGCCTAATCCGAAACTTGGAACGGTTACGCCCGACATTGCAAAGGCAATTAGTGAGCAAAAAGCCGGTAAAGTCGAATACAGAACCGACAAACAGGGAAATGTTCATTGTCCGATTGGCAAAGCATCGTTCGACAACAACAAACTTGAAGAAAATTATCAGATGTTGATTGATACTCTTATTAAGGCCAAACCGTCCGGAGCAAAGGGTCAATATGTCAAGACAATTACTCTTGCGGCTACAATGGGTCCCGGAGTTCCGATTGTCGTTACTGCATAAGAATTAAATATTTTAAAAAATTTTGACCGCAGACAACAGGTTCGACTTGTCGATTAAATTACCTGTCGAGGTCGGAGAGCAATCTTTGTTGAAAAAATTTCTCCTCCGATTTCGTTGTGGTCGGAGGCATTTTTAATTGATGATTGAAAAGGTGGTGAATTTAAAAAAATGGCTGAAAAGAAAAAGAAAGTCGGATACGATTCAAAAGTAACGGACAAGAAAAGGACAATAGTCGCCGAATTGAAAGATCAGCTTGTAAATTCAAAAGGCGCAGTTCTTACAAGTTACGATAAATTGACAGTCGCGATGGATACGGAACTTCGTCGAGAACTCAGAGCGGCAGGAGTAACTTACAAAGTCGTAAAAAATACAATGATGAATCTCGCCGCAAAAGAAGCAGGTCTTGATGAGCTTACAAATCATCTTGCAGGCACAACTGCATTTGCATTTTCAAAAGATGATGCTGTTGCTCCGGCAAAAATTATTTGCGGCTTTATGAAGAAAAATAAACTCGAAGATGCAAAAATTTTGACAGTCAAGACAGGTCTCGTTGAAGGAAAAGTTATCAACGAAAAAGAAGTCAAGGCACTTGCAAATTTGCCTTCGAGAGAGGAACTTATCGCAAAACTTCTCGGCAGCATGAATGCTCCCATTGCAAATACCGTCGGCGTTCTCAGCGCAATTATTCGCAATTTCGTTTATGTTGTTGATGCAGTTCGCGAAAAGAAAGAAAAAGAATCCGCTTAAAAAAATTTAAAATCAATTTGAAAATTTTGGAGGTACAATATAATGACTAAAGAAGAAATTATGCAGGCCATCGAAAGTATGACCGTCCTTGAGCTTAGTGAGCTCGTCAAAGCTATGGAAGAAAAATTCGGCGTAAGTGCAGCAGCTCCGGTTGCAGTCGCAGCAGCAGGTGCAGCTCCGGCAGCAGCAGCCGCTGAAGAAGAAAAGACTGAATTTGATGTCGTTCTCGCATCAGTCGGCGCAGAAAAAATCAAAGTCATCAAAGCCGTTCGTGAAGCTACAGGTCTCGGACTTAAAGAAGCTAAAGCTCTCGTTGACGGTGCTCCGGCTGCCGTTAAGGAAAAAGTTTCTAAGGCTGATGCAGATGCTCTCAAGGCTAAACTTGAAGAGGCAGGCGCAACTGTCGAATTGAAGTAATTTGAAAAATTTTTCATAAAAAAAACTTCTGCGATTTATTTTCACGGAAGTTTTTTTTTTATTAATTTAAAATTTCTTGAGCCGCTCCCAAAATTGCAATCAATGCGTGTTCAAATGTCAGACCGCCTTGAAGATAAACATTGTAAGGAGGACGCATAGGACCGTCTGCACTTAATTCAATCGACGCTCCTTGAACAAATGTTCCTGCCGCCATAATTATTTTGTCTTCATATCCCGGCATGTCCCAAGCCTCAGGTGCGGCAAATGAATCAACCGGCGAATATTTTTGTATTGCGCGACAAAATTTTTTTAAATTCTCCGCCGTTTTCAATTCGATTGCTTGAATTATATCTCCTCTCTTATCTTCACTCAGCGGATTCGTTTTAAATCCGAGTTTTTCAAAAATTTCTGCAGCAAAAATTGCTCCTTTCAATGCTTGCGCCGTAACGTGAGGAGCTAAAAACAATCCTTGATATAAAAGCCGCGGATCTCCCAAACTTGCGCCAAGCTCATCGCCCATACCCGGTGCCGTTAATCTGTATGATGACAATTCAACCAATTCATCGCGTCCGACTATATAGCCGCCTGTCGGTGCAATTCCTCCGCCGATATTTTTTATTAAACTTCCTGCGATTATATCCGCTCCGACTTCAGTCGGTTCTTTTTTTTCAACAAATTCTCCGTAACAATTATCAACAAACGTCACGCAA
>CAJOPN010000133.1 GCA_905236285.1 uncultured Selenomonadaceae bacterium
GCCTTGCCGTTGGTATCGAAATTGATTGTGAAACCTGTTGCCAAAGTTCCGTCATTGTTGATAAATGAAACACGTGTATAAGTGCCGTCGGATTCTTTGATATAAGAATAAATTGAAGTGTAAGAAGTAGCAAGATAACTATCATTACGCGCAAGGCTTAAAGGATAAGTACCGGCAGTAGTGAGACCTGAAAGAGATGCCATCCAAGTATTTGCAGAAGTTTTTTCAAGCTGAACGGGGACGCTGTGAGACATACCTTCAGAGTCATAAACCTGCAGAATGGTTGACATCGGAACAGAATGACCGACTGTATATCTTCCGCTGGTAACCGACATTGTTTTTCCGTTTGACAAAGTTAAATTATGAACTTTGCCGTCATTTATATTAATTGAATAGTTTTGAGTTGTATAAGAATCAATAGCCGTGATTAAAGGTTCATTAGCATTTAAATTACCGTTGAAAGTAATTTCTGAAGTCGCGGTAGCCTCCATAGTCTTGCCTGTCGGAACGATAATATCAGTCGGCTGAGAATTGGTATTGAGTGAACCGTTGACAGCATTCCAGCCTTGAACTTTTAAACCTGAACCCGGTAAAACGTAATAACCGTCGGCATCGAAACTGAAAGCACCGTCACGAGTATAATAAGTGCTGTCACCGTTTTTGACGACGAAGAGACCGTTGCCGCTGAGAGCCAAGTCAGTATTTTTGCCTGTGGATTGAGGAGAACCGTCAGTAAAAATTAAATCTATACTTGCAACTGCGACACCGAGACCGACTTGTTTCGGGTTTGTACCGCCGATATTTTCCGACGGAGCTGCAGCACCTGCCTGAGTTTGAGAAAGCATATCTGCAAAAGTTGTGCGGCTCGATTTAAATCCGACGGTGTTGATATTTGCAATGTTATTGCCGATTGAGTCCATGCGCGATTGATGAGATTTTAAACCTGAGACACCGGCGAACAGGGAACGCATCATAATTAATCACTCCTAAATTTTCTGATTGTGCCGACGTTCCTTGTCGCAATTTTCGAGTTCCGTTCGAATAATTTTGTTTCTTAAACTTACATTTACTATATCGAAATTTTAAAAATATTTCTTAAGCCTTAAAAGGAAAAATTATTTTCAAAAAATCTGAAAAAATTAAAAAGGACGTTCAACGCGTCCTTTGATATTTCAAAAATTATGGTGACACCTATGGGATTCGAACCCATGAAGCCGGCGTGAGAGGCCGGAGTCTTAACCGCTTGACCAAGGTGCCTTTTATATTGTAATGCTTAATCAGAAATCGGCTCGTTCGCAAAACAATATTTCAAACGCTGAAAATTATACTAAATACTTTTTAAATTGTCAAGGCTTTGTTTCATTCTTTCGAGAGAATTTTTTTTGCCGAGAAGATACAAAATTTCAGTCACGCCGCCGGGAGTAACTTTTTTCATTGAAATTGAAATTCTCAAAGGCCACATAACCGTCCCGACTTTTAATTGAGTACTCGCGGTAAATGCTGAAATTTTTTCATTGAGATTTTCAACTGTCCAATCTTTTTCGTCAATCTCATTCAACATTTCAAATGCAGGTGTCAAAATTTCTATTGATTTTTCAATCGTAACTTTATTTCGTTTATTAATGAAAAGTTCCGAATCAAATTCAGGCATATTCAACAAAAATTGAATTGATTCTTGAATTTCGTCGAATCTTACAATGCGAGTTTTAAGCAGACTTGCAAGATAAACAAATTTTTCATTCAAATTTTCATCGAGCTTGACAAAATTTTTCGCCGCTTTTGAAAATTCTTCATCACTCATCTTTTTAAAATATTCGCCGCTCATCCAATTTAATTTATCGTAATCAAAAACTGCAGGCGATTTGCTCAAGCCTTCGAGACTGAAAATTTTTATAAGTTCGTCCATCGAAAAAATTTCTTGATTGGTGTTTTTCGGATTCCAGCCTAAAAGTGCAACGTAATTAGTAATCGCTTCAGGCAAATATCCCATATCGACCAAATCGCCGAAACTTGTCGCACCGTGACGTTTTGAAAGTTTTGAAACAGTACCGTCTTCCGCTTTTCCCATTACCGGCGCAAGATGAATAAATGTCGGCAGTTCCCAATCAAAATATTGATATAAAAGTACATGTTTGGGAGTTGAAGTAATAAATTCCGTGCCGCGAATTATATGCGTTACTTCCATTAAATGATCGTCAATTACATTTGCAAAATTATATGTCGGCATTCCGTCACTTTTCAATAAGATTTGATCTTCAAGTTCTTCATTTGCAATCGTAATATTTCCGTGAAGTACGTCATAAAAAGAGGTCTCTCCGCTTTTCGGCATCTTTTGACGGATTGCAACACCGTTTTCGGATTCTTCGTAATACGCAAAATCATTTTTTACGAGCTGCTCGGCATATTTTTTATAAATTTCCTTTCGTTCACTCTGAACATAAGGAGCAAAATTTCCGCCGATATTTGGACCTTCATCGGGATAAATTTTTGCAAGTTTGAGAGTATTTTCAATAAATTCAACCGCATCTGCAACATAACGTGCGCGATCGGTGTCTTCAATTCTCAAAATAAAATCTCCGCCTTGTGACTTTGCAAAAAGATAAGCATAAAGAGCCGTTCTTAAATTTCCTATGTGCATGTATCCTGTCGGACTCGGTGCAAATCTCGTTCTGACTTTTTTCAAATTTTTAACCTCGTTTCTTAAAAATTTTTCACTATGATACAACATTCAATCGGATTTGTAAACAGCGGCATACATGACAGGCAAAACAATTAAAGTTAAAATGGTCGCGACGAGTAAACCACCTGCAATAGCAACTGCCATAGGTCCCCAGAATGTACTTACCATTAATGGAATCATTCCCAAAATTGCCGCCGCCGCAGTCAACATAATCGGACGAAATCTTAAAACTGCCGAATCAATAATTGAATCGTGAAGATTTTCACCTGACGCACGATGTTTTTGAATTTGATCTATCAATATAACCGAATTTCTTATTATCATTCCGAACAACGCCAAAATTCCGAGTATCGCGACGAATCCCATTGCTTTATTCATCAAAAGCATTATTAAACTTACTCCGATTAATCCGAGCGGTGCAGTTAAAACTGTGAGAGTCATATCAAGCGCATTTCGCAGTTGAAACATCAAAAGTGACATAATGATAAAAATCATGGCAGGAATTGGAACTGCAAGGAATTTTAATGATGTTTGACTGTCTTCAAGTGTTCCTCCGACTTTTATTGAATATCCGAACGGCAATTTTTCGCGAATTTCTTTTAAATCTTCAAACGCTATTTTCGTCGCCTCGTTCGCAGTACCATTTTTAATTTCAGATTGAATCGTAATCGTCGGCAGGAGATCGCGGCGTTTAATCAATCCGTTCTCAGTCTCAAAAGAAATTTTTGCAATTTGCTCAAGAGGAATGTAACCGGCTTGACCGAGATAAATCGGCAAATTTTTAATTTGTGAAAGTTCGCGGCGTTGATTGGAAATTATTCTGAAATCAATGTCAATCGTTCTGTCATCGGTATAAAATTCCGCAGTCTTTGCTCCCGTAATTTCGGTATAAAGCATTTGTTTGACGCTTTGAGTCGAAACTCCCAAATTTCTCAATTTGTCTTGATCAAGTTCGACATGAAGAATTTTTGATTTTTCAATCCAATCAAGATGAACATTTTCAAGATTTTTATCTTCAGAGAGAATATCAGCGGCATCGCTTGCAATTTTTTTGACTTTTTCTGAATCATATCCCGAAACGCGAATCATCATCGGATATTCTGCAGGAGGTCCCGTTTGAATAAATTTTATATTGCCTCTGACATTCGGAAAATTTTCGGCGAGTTCCGAACGAATTTTTTCCGTCAATTTTTCGCGAGTTTCTTTATCTTTGGCAACAATTACAAATTGAGCATAATTATTTTTCGGCAATACGACATCAAGAGTCAAGACGAAACGCGGCGCACTTTGTCCGATATAGTACGAATAATTTAAAATATCGTCCGAATGTTCTTTTAAAAATTTTGAAAAATTATCTGCCTCAATTTGAGATGCCTGCATTGATGAACCTTCAGGCAATGTCATTTCAACGATAATTTCAGGCCGCAATGACGATGGAAAAAATTCCTGCTTGATAAATTTCATCATGTAAATTGAAAATGCAAAAATTAAAATCGTCAATGAGAGTACAAATTTTTTATGATTAAGTGACCACTGCAAAATTTTTCTGAAGATTTTATAAAAATTGTTTTGATACGGATCAACTTTTTCGCCGTAATTTTTTATTTTGATTAAGTAGCCTCCGAATAAAGGAGCAATCATAACCGAAACAATCCACGAAAGAGAAAGCGAAATTAAAATTACTGGAAACAATGCGCTGCAAAATTCGCTTGCAATACTGTTTGAAAATGCAACAGGAATAAATCCCGAACAAGTAATCAAAGTTCCTGTAAGCATAGGTTTTGCAGTCATGTCGAAGGCGTAACAGGCAGATTTAAATTTGTCGAAACCTCTTTCAAGCTGTACGCTCATCATTTCAACGGCAATTATTGAATCATCAACCAAAAGTCCGAGAGAAATTATCAGCGCACCGAGTGAAACTTTATGCAAATCAATTCCGAGAATGTACATCAAACAAAAAGTACCTGCCAAAACGAGCGGAATACAAAAAGCAACTACCAATCCAGTACGCAATCCAAGACTTAAAAAGCTGACGATTAAAACAATGACGACTGCCTCAATCAAAGTTTTGACGAAATCGTGAATTGATTCGTCGACGACTTCGGATTGATTGGCAACTTGATTTATTTCCAATCCGAGCGGCAATTCATTTTTTATTTCACCGGTCAAATTTTTTAGATCGCTGCCGAGTTTTAAAATATTTCCGCCGTCTTCCATTGAAACTGCAATTCCGATTGCCGATTCTCCGTTAAAAAAAATTTTTTCTTCTGCAGGCTCAACAAATCTTCTTTCAATTTTTGCAATATCGGAAAGTCTGAAAATTTTTCCATCGGCATTGATCGGAAGATTTTTAATTGATTCAACGTCGTCAAAAATTCCCGTCACTCGAATATTTACATTGTCCGAAGAAGTTTCGATCATTCCTGAAGGTGTCATTTGATTTGCGCCGCTTAACGTATTTGAAATTGTCTGCGGATTAATTCCGAGTTCCGAAAGTTTTGCGCGTTCAATCTCAATGTAAATTTTTTCAGGCTGAACTCCGATTAATTCCACTTTTTGAACGCTTTCGACATTTAAAAGCATTTGACGAATTTTTTCGGCATATTGCCTGAGTTCCTCATAATTAAAACCGTCGCCTGTGAGAGCGTAAATTGTGCCGTAAACATCATCGAAACGATCATTGTAGTAAGGTCCGTATACTCCTTCAGGCAAATTTCTTTTTATATCCTCACAAAAATTTCTTACATCGCGCCAAGTATTTCTGATTTCGGATTTTTTCAAATCATCTTTTAAAACGACGTAAATAACTGCCGATCCTGACCGCGTTTCACTCTTAACATATTTTAAATGAGGAATGTCTTGAATCTTTTTTTCAATTTTGTCAGTAACTTGCAAAGTCATTTGTTCGGCAGTCGCTCCGGGCCAGGCAACGGTTACAATCATTTGACGAATAGTAAAAGTCGGATCTTCCATTCGTCCCAAATTTATATATGAAAATATGCCGCCGATCACAGTCATGAAAATAAAATACCAAACAAGACTGCGATTTTTCAGCGACATTTCCGTTAAATTTCTCATAATTCAATCCTAATCTTTTGAAGAAAGTCTGACGAAACATGCTCTTCCGTTTTCTTTTGCTCGATAAAGTGCTTTGTCCGCCAATTCATAGAGTTGTTGAAATTTATAATTTTCTTCGTCAATTCCGATTCCGATACTGCATGAAAAATGTTCCGCCTCTCCCAATTTTACTTTATAAAGTTCTCTCAAAATTTCTTGAGCAATTTCATCGGCTCTTTCCAAGAAACTTTCTTCCATTTCCGGCATGTATACCATAAATTCATCGCCGCCGATTCGTCCGATTATATCCTTTGTTCGGAAAGCACGAAGTAAAATCTTTGAAAATTCTTTTAAAGCCTCGTCGCCGACTTGATGACCGAAATTATCATTGACATTTTTAAAGTAATCGAAATCCAAAATAAAAAGAACTGAAATTTCATTTTCTTTTTTGTGCGAAATAATTTTTTTTACTTCATCTTCAAAGGAAAGTTTGTTTAATAATCCCGTCAACAAATCTTGACGACTTTTGTCCTTGACTTCCGAAAATTTTTGATAAAACCAATCGACATGCCAGCGAATAAAAAAGAAAACCGTAAATAAAATCAGGAACATGGAAACTACAGTCGTCAAAATATATTTATTTATGGTTATGTTGAATTGCTCCGCCGATTGAGATGCCATCAATGCACCGATTATCGAATCATCACTTTCCTGCCGAATCGGAATTACATAAGCCTGACAATTTTTCCCATTAATAAAAATTTCTTTGCACCAAAGTTGAGAACCTTGTTTCAAAGTATGAAATTGAATTGTATAATCAGCCGTCATACCGATTGAACGATTATTTTCTTCATCAAGTATTGAAGTCATAACGGCTTTATTATCAAAGAAAAATGTAATATCAACGCCTGTTTGTTTTTTGAGATCGTCGACGATTGAAGTTTTTTCGGAAATATTAAAATTCATTCCTCGCCAAACATTTCCATCGGATTTTAAATTGTAATCGCCGTAGCCGTGACTTGAATACAAAGTTAATGCCGCAAGTGCAGTTGATTTTAAATTTCCTTCCTTTTCGAGATAAAGACTAGATCTGAATTGAATTAAACCGAGCATTAAAGAAATTGCGGCAAAGACGACGAGAGGCATACAATTTAAAATTAAAAGTTTTGTTTTGAATTTCATTTTAAATTTTATCCTTAGTAATTACGTTTATTCCGGTGTCGATTATAACATTTTTATTTTCAAAAGTTCCGTTCAATGCCTGTATTGCAATTTCAATTCCGTCATGTCCCATCTTTTGAGGATTTTGCTGCATGGTTGCATAAATAATTCCTTCATTTAACATTGACAAAACCAAATCGGAAGTATCAAAACCGATGATAATTTGTTTTGAGCCGAGTTCTTTAATTTGTTCGCCGATTGCTCCGGTCGTCTGCTCATTCGATCCGAAAAATGCAACATATTCGGGATGAGATTTTACAAATTTTTTAATATTTTGTTGATTGCCATACATGTAAGTTGTCGGAGCAATAGTAAAATTCGTTCCTTCAAACATTTGTCGAAAACCTTTGTCACGCATAACTGCATTTTGGGCGTCGGGAGAACTCGCCGCAATTCCGATTGTTCCCGACTCAATTCCTTTTTCAGAAAGAGCTTTTTGCATTGTTTCTGCCGCAATTTTTCCTGCTGCCTCGCTGTCCGTCTTCAATGTTGCAATCGAATCTTCAAAAGTTGCGGCACTATCAACATAAATTATTTTCGTTCCCGCGTCTACCGCTCTTTTCAAATTTTCATTTAAATCAGTCACGGAAATTGCAGAAATTAAAATTGCATCTGCACCGTCGGCAACTGCTTTGTCAATGCACTCTGCCTGTTCATCAACTTTATGATTCGCCGATGCAATCCATTTGTAATTTATTCCGCCTGTTTCTTTTATTGCCTGTTTGCAGCCCGAATCAATTTGCTGCCAAAAATTACTTCCTTGATCCATTGAGATAAGATAAATTTTACATTCATTGTCTTCATTTAAAATTTTCGTCGTCTCTTTTGCGGTTAAATCTTCTCTTAATTCCACTTTGGAATTTTTTTCGGAGCTGCAGCCGATTAAAAAAATTATCATCGTCAAAATCAAAAATATGCCAAGCAATTTTTTCATAAAATAAACGTCCTTCACAAAATATTCATATTTTATTTTATAACTTTGAACTTAAATTGTAAAGCTATTTTTGACATATCATTTTAAAACTTTGCTAAGGAACGAAATAAAATTCATATTTGATTATCGTCTTGTCACATTCAATCACTGCCTTTAAAAACAAAATTTGCCATGAAAAATTGAATTACAATTAAAGTCGCCAAAAATCCGAAAGCGACGAAAAGACTTGTTTGATGAGCAAGAAAACCGATAAGAGCAGGACCGACCAAAATACCGGCATAGGCAAGAGTGCTGACGGCAGGGACAGCCATATTCACCGGCATAATTTTTTGTTTTCCGATTGCAGTATACAAAACTGGAACGATATTTGCGCTGCCGATACCGATTAAGAAGAAACCGGCGTAAAGAAAAATTTGAAAATCGGCGAAAATTAAAAGCATGAAACCTGTGAAAGAAATAATACTTCCGACGAGAACGACAATTTTTTGACCGATTGCCTGAACGAGACGATCGCCGATTAATCTCATGGTGAGCATTGCGGCAGAAAAACAAGTAAAGCCGACACCTGCCAAAGAAATATCAAAACCTCTTGCAGTAGTTAAAAAAACTCCGCTCCAATCCATCATTGCACCTTCAACGAGATAAGCAATACAAGTTATAACGCCGATTAAAATGACGATGCCGCGAGGAATTGCAATTAATGATCCGCTTGATTCGCCGCCGTTAAGAAGAAAATATTTATAGAAGAAAAATAAAATCGCAAGCATGATGATTGAGGCGATGATTGTTGAAGTGAAAGGAGACAAATTTAATGCACCGACCCAAACGCCGAAAAGTCCCGCACCGACAAATCCGCCGATACTCCACATTGCGTGCATTCCGGACATGATTCTTTTGCCCGAATTTTTTTCGACAATTACGGCTTGAATGTTCATAATAACGTCCATACAACCCATTAATGCGCCGAACAAAATTAAAGTCGGAATTGCGATTGAAATATCTGTGAGATTGCAAATCGTCAAAAGAAAAATCGGGAAAATAATGCTGATAGCAGTCAAAACTTTTCGACAGCCGAATTTTGATGCAATAAAACCTGCAAGCGGCATTGCAATAAGAGAACCGAAACCCAGACAAAGCAGCAACATTCCGAGAGTATCGTCACCGACTCCGAGTTGTTTTCTTAAAATAGGTACGAGCGGAGCCCATGATGCCGCACCGAATCCGCTTATAAAAAATATTGCATGTGCAGAAATTTTTTGCATTGATTGTAATTTGGTTTTCGTTAAATTTTTCGGCTTGATGAATGAAAGCAACTTAAACAATTAAAACACCTCTCCAGCGTTAAAAATCGGTCCGTCCTTGCAAACTTTTTTTCTGCCGTGAATCGTATCAATCGAACATGACAGACAAGCTCCGAGTCCGCAGCCCATACGTTTTTCCATAGAAATTTGACACGGAATTTTAAAATCTTTTGCTGTTTCAAAAACTTTACGCATCATAATTTCGGGACCGCAGACGAGAATTTTTTGATAAAAATTTTTTTGAAGAGCATCAGGCAAAAAATCTGTAACGAAACCTTTTGAACCGTAAGAGCCGTCATCAGTCATAACGAAAATATTTTTTGAAAAATTTTTAAATTCATTCTGCCAAAAAATAACTTCTTGAGAATTTCTTCCTCCGATGAAAATATCTGCATTGTTTGAAAAATTCGCAGCGAAAAGCAGCGGAGCAAGTCCCATACCGCCGCCCGTCAATAAAATTTTTTCATCGGCATCAATATCAAAACCATTTCCGAGTGGACCGAGCAAATTTAATTCATTGCCGGTTTTTTTAGAAGTCAAAAATTTAGTGCCATGACCGACGACACGATAAAACATTTTAATTTGAGCATTATCAACGGAGGAAATTCCGAAAGGTCTTCGTAAAGTAAATTCCTCCGAAGGCAGACGGATTTGAATAAATTGACCCGGTCTTGCTGAAATTTCAGCATTTACGACGAGACGATAAATATTTTTCGCGACTTCAATATTTTCGATTATTTTTGCATTAAAAATTTTTTTCATGTCAACACCTCATTAATAGCCGATTTTGCGATTGACGATATTTTTCAACGGTTTGTTATTTAAAAAATTTTTCAAATTATTGCCTGCAATCTCAATGATGTTGTCGAGAGTTTCAGCCAAAAATAATTGTCCCGCCGAGTGAGGAGTAATTATCACGTTATCGAAATTCCAAAGTTCATCATCTTCAGGCAAAGGTTCAGGATCAGTCACGTCGAGAGCAGCTCCGCCGAGCAAATTATTTTTCAGTGCAGATTTTAAAGCGTCGGAATTAATCGCGTTGCCTCGTCCGACATTTATCAAATATGCTCCGCGTTTAAATTTTTTGAGACGTTCGGAATCAATAATATTTTTTGTATTTTCGCCTCCCGGTAAAACCATTGCAACAATGTCGGCACGTCCGAGCAAATTATCAATTTCGTCAATCGTGTAAAGTTCATCGACAAAATTCGGTTTTTCGGAAAGAGTACGTTTAACTCCAATGACGTAAGTACCGAGAGATTTAACTTTTTTTGCATAATCGCAGCCGATTTGTCCGAGTCCCAAAATTAAAATCGTCGAGCTTTTGACTGAAATTATATTTCCCATCTTCTGCCAAGTATGATTGAATTGATTTTTCATGTATTGATTGAAACGTCTGACGAGAGAGAAAGTCATTGCGAGCATATGTTCCGAAACGGCGGTATTATAAGCACCTGCGGCATTTGTTAAAATGGTTTCATCTTTCAAAAGTCCCGGAACGGTGAATAAATCTGCGCCGGCATAAGAAATTTGCAGCCATTCGAGATTGGCGGCGGCTTTAATGAATTTGCGTTTGACACTTCCGATAATGCAGTTGACATCTTTCACATCGTCGCTCGTCATTGAATCATAATCGACGAATTTAATTTCATTGTCTGAGGCACATTCTTTTAAAAAATTTTTTTGATTTTCGTTAAGCGGCAATACGACCAAAATTTTTTTCATTTAAAAAAACCTTCTTCCGTTAAAAATTCTTTCGTAATTGATGAAGATTTAAAATTTGTGAGACGTTCCAAATATTTAGCCAAAATGTCAGTTTCAATGTTGACGACGGAACCGATTTTTTTATTTTTGAAATTTGTAACGTCGCGAGTATGAGGAATAAGCGAGACCGAAAAATCAAAATCACCGGCATTGATAACGGTTAAGCTCATTCCGTCGAGAGCAACCGAACCTTTATCGGCAATGTAACGCAGCAAATTTTTTTCAGTTTTGACGGTAACGATAATTGCATTGCCTTCAGATTTCATTGATTTAATCGTTCCTACTCCGTCAATGTGACCGCTGATGATATGACCGCCGAATCTGTCTCCGAGTTTCAAGGCACGTTCAAGATTGACAATATCGCCGTGTATGAGATTTTCAAGCGAAGTTTTGCGAATTGTTTCAGGCATAACGTCCGCATTAAAAAAATTTTTTCTGAAATTTGTAACGGTTAAACAAATGCCGTTGACTGAAATACTGTCGCCGATTTTTACATCTTCCAAAATCTTTTTGCAGTTGACAGAAATTTTTCCGCTCAAAAAATTTTCAAAAGTCCCGACTTCTTCAATAATTCCTGTGAACATATAAAACACATCCCAAATTTGTTTTAAAAAAATATATCATGTTTAACAAAAAGTTTCAATTAATATTTCTTGACATTGATTAAAAGTTGGTATATTCTTTCAGACGAAAAAATTTAAAAAAATTAATTGATTGGGGAATCAGAAATGGAAGAGCATGATGTCAGAAAAATAATTTTTGACTGCCTCAACGATGACGGATTTGTGTCGGCGTTGAAGGTGAGACTTTTTAATATGGAAGGTTTGAAGTCACAGGCAGATTACGATGCACAGGTGAAAAGAGTCAGCGAATTGGAGACAGAGAAAAAAAGTTATGATACGACGATTGACGATCTCAAGGAAAAAATTACAGAGATTGAAGGCGTAAATGACGATTTAAAATTGAAATTGGAACAAGTACAGTCGCAATATAATAACGATGAGTTGAAACTTGAGCAGTATCGTGCGGATATGAAAAATTATTTGTCACAGGTTGAATCGCAGGAAAAAGAGATAAGCGAACTTGAGGCAGAAAATAAAAAATTACAGGCGCAGTTGTCGGAGGCTGAAGAGAATTTCAAAACGGCATCGGCAGAATCAATAAAAAATTTGCAAGAGATAAAGAAATTGGAAGAGAAACTTAAACCGAAAAAGACAACGAAGAAATGAAAAAATATGAACACGGCGGAAATATATACAATGCGGAAGGTTCGGCAGGAAAATGGCTGGATATGAGCGCGAATATCAATCCGTTGGGAATGAGTGAGGCTGTCAAGACTGAAATTGTCAGAAATATTGACGGTCTTATTCATTATCCCGATCCGTCGATGAAAGAATTAAAGTCGGCAATTTCAAAGAGATATGAAGTTGACGTAAAAAATATAATTGCACTCAACGGTGCGGCAGAATTTTTTTATTTATATTTCAATGCAGTCAGACCGCGAAAAGTTTTAATAATTGAGCCGAGTTTTTCGGAATATGAGAGAGCGGCAATATCGGCACAATGTGAAGTTGAATATTTTTTTACTTATTGCCAAGACAATTTTCAAATAAATTTAAATCAACTTTTGAAAAAAATTCGAGATGAAAAAATAAACTGCACAGTCCTGGCAAATCCGAACAATCCGACAGGCAACCTTTTAAAAGCGGAAGAAGTCGCTGAAATTTTAAAAGCTGCCGAAAATGTAATGATTGATGAATCATTTACAGATTTTGTCGGAGATGAATATTCAATTAAAAATTTGTTTAATGAGTATAAAAATTTAATAATTGTGCAGTCAATGACAAAATTTTTTGCGATACCGGGCTTGAGATTGGGATTTGCAATCGGAGACGAAAAATTGATTGAACGATTGGAGCAATCAAAAGATGTCTGGAATGTGAATTATTTGGCGCAGAAGGTCGGAGCAGTTGCGCTGAATGATGAAAAATATATTGAGTCGACGAAAAAATATATTCTTGAGGAAAAGGATTATATTTGTAAGCGATTAAAAAAAATTGAAGATATAAAAATATTTGAACCGACGGCGAATTTTGTATTAATAAAATTTGAAAGTGAAAGAATTGCAGAGGAATTGATAAAAGAATTGAGAGAGAAAAAAATTTTACTGAGAAGTTGCGAAAATTTTCGGGGACTTGACGGCAGGTACATAAGAATGGCAATTCGGACGCGAAAAGAAAATGAAAAAGTAATTGATTTAATTGAAAGAGTGATAATGAATGACAAAAATAATTTTAATCAGGCACGGGGTAACGGATTGGAATGCTGAAGGAAAAATACAAGGGCAATCGGATACACAGCTTTCATCTGAAGGAATGTATCAAGCACGAATGTTGATAGCATATTTTCCATTTGAAACAATCGATGCAATTTATTCGAGTAATTTGCAAAGAGCGATGAAAACGGCGGAATTTATAGCGAATAAATTTAAACTTGAAGTAATACCTGTCAGAGAACTTCGCGAAATAGATTTTGGAAATTGGGAAGGCAGAAGTTTTGAAGATGTGGCGAAAGAAGAGCCGGCAGAATTTAAAAAATTTTTTGTACAGCCTGACATGTTGATGTTCAAAGGCGGAGAATCATTTGCCGAAGTACAAAGTCGAGCAATGCTGAGTTTGAAAAAAATCGTAAAATTGAACGGAGACAAGAAACAAATAGTAATTGTAACGCACGGAGCAGTAATAAGAACAATAATTGCAGCGATTTTGGAAATGCCGCTGAGAAAAATTTGGTCAATCAAGCAATATAATACGGCGGTGAATGTTTTGAATTTCGATGACGGAGATTATTCAATCGAATTGATGAACAGCATAAATCATCTTCAAAATTAATTGAACAAAAAATTTAATAAAAACCTTGACAATTTGACTAATTAGTGATAAGGTTTACACGTCAACAAACTGACGAGCAAAAAATATTTTTCAGAGGTGAATTGAGTGGCGGAAGAAAAAAAAGTTTTAGTAGAAAATGAAGACGGAGACACAGCAGAAATAAATTTGAAAGCGAGCGGCGAAACTGAAGGAAAAATTGAAGAGCCGATTGAAGAAGTGCCGACGGATTTAACGGAAACATTAAAAAAAGAAATTGAACGCTTGAAAAATGAACTCAATGAAAAGCAGGAAAGGATAATGAGACTGCAGGCGGACTTTGATAATTTCCGAAAAAGAACGGCGAAAGAAAAAACAGAATTGGCGGCAACGATTGAGCAAGCCTTCTTGAAAGATTTACTGCCGCTTCTGGACAATTTGAGCAGAGCAACGGACGCAGTTGAAAACGGAGAAAGTTCCGATGTCGAAAGTTTGAAAAAAGGAATCGAAATGATAAAACAGGAAACAGTCGCAGCGATGGGAAAACACGGACTTGAACCGATAGAGACTGAAGGAAAAATATTTGATCCAAATTATCATCAAGCAGTAATGAGAGTGGCAGATCCCGAAAAGGAAGAAGGAGCGATTGCGGCGGAATTGCAAAGAGGTTACATAGCACGCGGTCGAGTAATTCGTCCGTCAATGGTTCAGGTCGTCAGCAATGAATAAAATCATTGGAATATATGCAGGAAGTTCAGGCAGTAACGTCAGCATACTTGATGAAGATTTGAATTTTGTTTCAAGAGGTAAAAATTTTCAATTTGATTCACTTGATACGCTTGAAGGTGTAAAAGATTTCGCAAATAAATTACAAAAATTAAAAATTGATGTTGAAGATTATCTTGGAGAAAATATTAATGGTGCAGTAATTTCGATTCCGAATTATCTCGATAACAATCAGCGTCAGTCAATCAAAACGGCTTGCAAAATTGCTGATTTGGAATGTTTGAGACTTATTGATTACAATTTAGCCGCAGCACTTGCTTATGAATATGAAAAAAATATTGATGAAAATTTGTTGATGATACATGCCTCA
>CAJOPN010000134.1 GCA_905236285.1 uncultured Selenomonadaceae bacterium
AATTTCATCAAAATAATATTTTTCGCCTGTTGAGCTTTTAAATTCCACAGGCATTTCTTCAAACTTCAATTTAAATTCTTTTGGAATTTTATCAATGTCTATTCCTTGACAACCGCAACGCCAATAATAAACATCAGCACCGCCGTTTCCGTCCGCCCAATAAAAAGGTCGTCTGTTTAATTTCATCTTCCTCACCTCTTACTCTTCGGTTTTGAACCATAAACCGCCGCTTGGTGAAGAATTTCCGACTGTTATATTTAATTCGCTCTGAGTTGTCTCGTCTTTTTTCAAATATCTTTTGTCATTGTATTCCGTTTGTTCATTTAATGCTTGTGTTGTCGTGTTTAGCAATTCCGTTTTACTGATTGACATTTTTTTCACCTTCTAAAAACACTTCAGGCAGTAAATCCCTCAACATTTAACTTACTGCCCGTTATGTCATTTTTTATTTATCAAGCCGCTGTATCCGTAACGGTTACCGTCTCATTTGTATAATTGAGTGTGATTGTTTTTGAAGTTCCTGTGCCTGTTGCAACCGTGCCGTCTGCATTAAGCGTCAATTCATCGGGATAACCGTCTGTAATGCTCGTTGCGCTCAAAATAATTTTTGTCTTGTCAGCATTCAATGCCGCCGTTGTAAGCAAATTATATCCGAGTGCCGCGTCTGTATCCCCGTTAATCATTGTTACCGCCTTTGCCGCGTCTCCATAGAAATTGATTTTAATATCGGAATTTGCCGCCGCTACTGCCGCTTTAATTTGTGCCGACGTAACTACTTCATCTGCATTACCGATTTGACCGTCAACTTGTTCTTTGGTGTAATAATTGCTCAAATCCGTAACACCGCCGAGTGCGTCCCAACCTGTCCCCGTATAAGCAACATTATCACCTGCATTGACAATATCACCGTTAATGTCAGTCGCCGTTGTGTAAGTCTGAATGTTATATACATCTCCGACTTCATTACCGCTTGCAGGAAGTGCCTCGAAGTTCGCAACTGTTCCTCTATATCGGAGTACCGTTGTTGCGTCTGCCTTTTGCAAATATTTTTTTTCGTTAAATTTGTCTTGCTCGTCAAGCGCAGTCGTAAGTGTCGTTACAAGTGTTTGTTTTGAAATACTCATTTAAAACATCTCCCAAATTTTATTTTTATTTTATGACGGATTTCAACCGCCTGTTGAGGCTAATGAAATTGTTTTATTTGCGAAATAATTATTTATTCCCGTTGTAATTTCTGTTGTATCTGTATCTGCCGCGTCTGCCAAATGGCTTGTTATTGACGCTAATGTTGTATCTGATATTAAATTCAATCCGTCTTGTTTCATGTAAAAATGTTCTTTATTCCATTGAGTGGCTTTTTGGTCGAAATAAATTAAATCACTAAGTTGAGCATATTTCATTGCCATTTTTTTTACACTTCCTTTGCTCCAAAATATCTGTCTATTTCCGCCGTTAAATCTCCACTTTCTCCGTCTAATGTATCTTTGCTTGCGAAATATTCATCTATTAACGAAGTCATATCCTCACCACTAACGCCTAAACTGTCGCCGCTGTCACTTACAAATATCAATCCGCTACTGCTTGAGCCGCTCGCCTCTATAGTTTCAGCTTTACTTGTTCCGCAACTGCAACAACCTCCGCTGTTATTTATGTTAATCACAATCGGAATACTTACATTGCAACTGCCGCTTTTCTTTGCTGTTGTCGTCGCCGATTGACATTGACAGCTACTCGGAATAGTCACAGGTACTGTTTCTACCTCACTACCACAATCACAACTCGAAATCGTTACAGGCACAATTGCTGAAGTCGTTGAAATTTCACTTGAGCAACTGCAACTTGTATTATTATTCGTTATTACCGATACATTGAAATTTGCATTACAGCCACAATCATCATCTTCAAGCCGTGAAATTGTCCCTCCGCCTGTTTCATCTGTTATAAACGGCAAAACTGCTATTACTACCGTTCCGACTTCTCCTGTCATTCTTGCTACGTACATTTGCTGGGTGAAACTTAATCTTGCTCGCGGATATAATATTATTCCTTCATCTCTTGCCGCCGTTGTATATACTTGCGCTCTGAAATCCGAAATATTTTCCATTGTGCCGTACGTTTCATTTATTTTCACCATTGTGTCATTATTTAATGTGTATCTCGACATTTTTATCACCTTTCATATTTTAGCATTTAATTTTTAATTTTATTCCCGTCATAATTTTTTTATCGTAGCGGAGATGTCAACTGGCAAATTCAAAAAGATAATTAAAATCCTTTTGCTGATTTTTCGGTATGTTTTTTTCTATTCTCTCTCTGTATGTCATATTTTTCTTTTTGCGTTCTTCTCTGACTTGTTTTCCTGTGATTTTATATTCTTTCGCTTTTTTTACTGCTTCTTTGTCATGAGGATTTTCAATTAATCTGTCAATGATTTTCTGCCTTTCTTTGTTATAATCGTTCAATTCATTGTTTTTAATCCGATTTATATCCGTGTCCAATGTTTCATCAACGGATTTAAATCCTGCACCGCGAATCAATCTCTGCCACGTATCTTCATATACCGAATTTTTTCTGCCTCGTTTTCCTTCAGTTTCACCTTCAATCGCCGCATAAATATTATACATACCGGGACTTAATGACCTTAAAGCCGCTCCATATTCGCCACCGATTGTATTTTTAGTCACATCTACAATTGTTGTACCAGCCGCTCCTAATGCAAAACTTTCAAAATCCTCCGGCATTAAATCTGACATTCCTGCACGTTTTGATGTGTTGATGTTTATTGCCGCTCCTGCTCCGTACATTGCTATTTTCGCTATCTCTTTTCCTATTTCGCTTTTTCCTGCCAGTTTCATTGCATTTTTCTGTACTGCGTCTTTCGGCGACCAGCCTGCGATTCTTTTTATCGTATCGTCTAAAAAATCGCCAAACGGAAATAATCCCAACAATCCTACTGCGAAAAAATACGGCACGAAAAAAGCGACCTTTTGAGCCATTGAAGTTTCACTGCTCAACATGTCGCTTATTACTTCTAACTGTTTTACGGGATATTTTTTGAATTGCAATATGATTTTACCAATAGGTCCTGTTCGACGGAAAAGATTTGGAGAATCCTCAACGCCGTAACTGAAATTCGCCTTCCGATTTATTTCTTTTGCATATTGAATTGCTTCCTGCCTTGATTTTCCATCTGAAATTGCTTTTTCATATGCGGCAAATGTTGTTGCTATTCGACAATGTTTATCCATTGCTTTGAATAACCACATGGATTTTTCACCAATTTGCATTAATAAATTGCCGTAACCTCGACTTTTATCATAACCTGTCGAAGTGTCAAGTCCTATATCCTGCAATGTTCCTGCCTCTGTGAGTATTCGCAATTCCTTCTGTGAAAATTTGTAATTCGGTCTTGCTATCCTTGCAAAATGTTTCATCAAACGATTGTAACCACCAAGATACCCGCCTGTGTTAATTAACTGCGTGTAATTTAATAATGCACTCGATACATTCATCACGCCTAATTTTGCATAAGCCACAAGACTATTCACATCAGTCGCAAGAGTTATTGCCGCTCTTTCTCCAAATATTGGTGTGACGAAATTTCTAAAAAATTTATTTGAATTTATAGCTTTATTAAGAATGGTTTCCATATGCGTTGGATTTCCGTTAACATCGTTGATGTAATCCTTCGCGTACTTCGCAAGACTATTTCCACTCCAATCATTACCAAAAGCCCCGAAAATTCTTTCAAACAAACTAATCGCCTGTGGTTTAAATTCAGTTTCGAGAGCAACATAACGCGAACCACTGTTGAAATAATGGCGCAAAACATACTGCATATCAGTGATGTAACCATTTGCGCCTTGTCTTTTGAGTAAATTTCCAAAAAACCTATGTCGGCTACGAAGTTTTACTGAGCCTTCAACCAATGTTTTCGCGTCTTTGAGTAAAATTCCACAGTTTTCTGCAATTTTATGAACCATTACATCATAATCTTTATCACCCATTATCGGCGCATAATTTTTTTCAAATTCCTTTCCAAAGTTTATCATTTTCGGCGCGATATATATTTCTTCATCGCCAGCAAGTTGATTATTTTTCAACCATTGCTCTGCAATTTTTACTGCGTCACGTTGTGTCTTTCCACTTCCAATTACTCCGCCGTATCCATAATTTTCTATCGGCTTCCCTTCTTTATCCACGACGCGAATCATATATTCATGAAACAAATGAGGAATATAGCCTTGTATTCTGTTAATTTTTCCGAGTTGCTCACGTGTTTTGACTTCAAACATACCATTTTCCAATTCTTTAGAAGAAAGTATTTGGATCGAATTATCACGTTTAAAACGGTCAA
>CAJOPN010000135.1 GCA_905236285.1 uncultured Selenomonadaceae bacterium
CTCGCAGATCATATTAAAGCCGATATTTATGTTTCGGCTGTTAAACCGGATAATATTTCATTCGCCGACGGTTCAACTGCTCCTGCTCCGAAAGCTGCTCCCGTTCAATCTTCTGAAGACAGCGGAAGTGCAATTAAAAAAGGCGGTTACGATACAAGCAAAAAAATTACCGAACAAACTTCCGGCTCACTCATGGCTAAAATCGGTCAATTCATGGGCGGAATCGTTTCGGTTTTCTATCAAGCAGGTCGCGATTCAATCAATACAATCATCAGAACGATTCTTCCTTTTATGGCATTTGTTTCAATGTTGATCGGTGTTATTCTCGGTACAGGTATCGGTGATGTTATTGCAAATCTTCTTTCACCTCTTGCCGGTAATATTTTCGGTCTTGTGGTTCTGTCGTGTATCTGTTCATTTCCGTTCTTGTCTCCGTTCTTGGGACCTGGTGCCGTTATTGCTCAAGTCATCGGCGTTTTAATCGGTGTTCAAATCGGTCAAGGAAATATTCCGCCACACCTTGCACTTCCGGCACTCTTTGCAATCAATGCTCAATGTGCCTGTGACTTTGTTCCTGTCGGTCTCGGTCTTGCAGAGGCTGAAGCTCAAACGGTTGAAGTCGGAGTTCCTTCCGTTCTTTATTCAAGATTTATCACAGGTCCGATCTCTGTTATTCTCGCCTGGCTTGCAAGTTTTGGACTTTATCAATCATAAAAGATAACGAGGCAAAGTGTGACGTACTCCCCCAAGCCGTTACACACTTGCCCCGTATCTCATAGACATTTTATTGAAGGAGTGTAGTTTTTATGTCCAAAGAATATTATAGCACAAAAATTGTTGAATTGGGCGGTCAAGTTGCAGATTTTGTTGCTGCTGCAAAAATGATTATCATGTTTGAAAATGAAATGAGTAAAAATCTTCCTGAACTTCGTGATGCCTGTGTCCTTCACACTGGCAATCAGCTTAATGATACAGTTAAACCCGGTGATATTTTCAAAATCGGCAATGCTGAATTTAAAGTTATTAGAGTCGGCAGCGAAGTTCAAAAAAATTTAATGAATCTCGGTCATATAACAATTAAATTTGACGGCGGAGCAGGTGACGTTCTTGAAGGAAGTGTTCACGTCGAAGATAAACCGATTCCTGAAATTAAAATCGGAGACGAAATTCATTTCATTAAATCGGCAAGTGAAAGCGTTGATAGTTCATGGCTCGGACTCAAAGGAAAAACTGCAATAGTGACAGGTGCGGCAAGCGGAATAGGCAAGGCAGTCGCTCAAGCATTCCTTGATAACGGCGCAAATGTCGTTGTCTGTGATATGAATCCGAATGAACCGAGTTTCGATCTTCATGAAGGCAGCGGCGAAATGTTCTATGTCGTTACGAATGTTACCGATTCGGAAAATGTTAACGAAATGGTAAAAAAATCCGTCGAAAAATTTGGCAAGATTGATATTTTAGTCAATAATGCAGGTATCAATATTCCGTGTTTGCTTGCCGATCCGAAAGATCCTCACGGAAAATATGAACTCAATGAAAAAGTTTATGAAAAAGTTGTCGGAGTCAATATTAAAGGTGTTTATCTTGTCGCTCAGGCAGTCGTTCACGAAATGTTCAAAACCGGCGGAGGTGTCATCATAAATATGTCATCTGAAAGCGGTCTTGAAGGCAGCGAAGGTCAATCAATTTATGCAATGACCAAAGCCGGTGTTGTTTCATTCAGCAGAAGTTGGGCTAAAGAACTCGGCAAACATAATATCAGAGTCGTCGGCGTTGCTCCCGGTATTATGGAGGCAACCGGTCTTCGTACTCTCGCCTATGAAGAGGCACTTGCATATACTCGCGGCATTACTGTTGAAGATTTGCGAAAAGGTTATTCTTCAACAAAAACTACTCCTCTCGGACGCAGCGGAAAATTGTCTGAAGTCGCAGATACGGTTTGTTTTCTCTCAAGCGACAGAGCAGGTTACATTCACGGCGTAACTCTCAATGTTGCTGGCGGAAAAACTCGCGGTTAAAAAATTTTTTCAATAAAAATTCAAAGGCGGACATTTTAAAAATTAATGTCTGCTTTTTTATTTACAAATTTATCAAATTGATATAGAATATATAAAAAAATTATTTGGGTGATTGAAATGGTTCACGTAGTTTTTGATTTGGAAATGAATCCGATAAGTTATTTGGAGAAAGAATTGCGTAAAAAATTGGCAGGTGAAGTTATAGAAATCGGAGCAGTAAAACTTGGCGACAATTTTCAAAAAATCGATTCGTTTCAATGTTATATAAAACCTCAGCTGCGAACAGAAATAAGCAAACGAATTACTCAGCTTACAGGCATAACAGATGAAATTGTTTCCGATAAAGAAGATTTTGTAAAAGAATTTAATAATTTTATGAATTGGATTGATTCGGATGATTTTATTATATATTCTTGGAGTGATTCGGATATTGTTCAGCTAAAGAGTGAATGTCAATATAAAATGCCCGATTATGATGTCGATGAACTTGCAAAGCATTGGATTGATTTGCAGAAAAAATTTGATGACATGATAGGCGTACATCATTCTTTGTCGCTCAAACATGCAGTAGGCGCAATGGAACATAAATTTGAAGGCAATGAACATTCTGCATTGGCGGACGCTGAAAATACTGCCGCAATTTTAATTTTAATGCAGGACGAAAAGAAATTTATCAAAACAATGCAGCCGATTATAGATTTGTTCAAGCCGAGAGAGTTGACAAATTCAATAGGCGATATGTTCCCCGAACTTATGAATTTAAAATTTTGAGGTTGATTAAAATGAAAAAGATGGGAATACTTGGACCGCGCGGCACTCATTCAGAAGCTGCGGCGGTCTATTTAAATGAAATTATTGAAGAACCTTCCGAACTTGTAATTTTTTCTGAGATTTATGAAGTCCTTCACGCAATCGAAATCGGACAAATTGATTCGGGATTCGTGCCGGTTGAAAATTCTCTTGAAGGCAGTATAAATATCACGCTTGACACTCTTGCACGTTCAGATAATTTAATTGTTACTTGTGAATTAATTTGGTCGGTTCACAATCATTTAATGGCAAAATCTCAAATTGAAGTCGGCAAAATCAAAAAAATTTTTTCTCATGCTCAACCGATTTCACAATGCAGAAATTATTTGCATAAAAATTGTTCAAAGGCTGAAATTTGCACGACATCATCAACGGCAAGAGCGGCTGAAATTGTTGCGGAATCAAAAATAAATGAAAATTACGCAGCAATCTGCACACAGAGAGCCGGTGAACTCAACGGACTGGTAACAATCGCAAACGAAATTCAGGACAATTTAAATAACAGCACGCGATTTTTTGAAATTCATCGTCGTGAAGATATTAAATTCGACGGCTACAAAGAAAAAATTTTAATCATCTGTCAAATTTACGGCGGTCATGCAGGTGCATTGTGTGAAGTGCTTGAAGAATTTGCATTCAGAAATATTAATATGACAAGGATTGAATCAAGACCGGCAAGAACCAAACTCGGCGAATATATTTTTTTCTTTGATTTGGATACAGACGTTGATGCAAAAATTATTGATGAAGCAATAGCCGCCGTTCGTAAAAAATCAATTTGGCTGAAAAATCTCGGTACTTTTTCGGTAATTGATTCGCTGAAAGGAAAATAAAAAATGACAATGCAAACAAAAAATTTGGGTAATGCCGGTGAAAATCTCGCGGAGAATTTGTTAATGTCGAAAAATTATAAAATTCTCGCAAAAAATTTTCGATTCGGACGAAATGCCGAAATTGATATAATCGCTGAATCTAATAATACAATAATTTTTGTCGAAGTGAAAACTCGAAGCAATCAAAAATTGGGACGACCTGCCGAAGCTGTAACCGTTCAAAAGCAAAAGAAAATAATTTTGGCTGCGAATAAATTTTTGCAGATGAATAATTTTTTTGATCGAGCCTGTCGATTTGATGTAATTGAAATTCTTGCCGACAACGAAAATTGGAAAATCAATCACATTGAAAATGCTTTTGAAATTTAAAAAAAGTCTTGCAATTTTAAAATGATGTGATATACTTGACATTGTATCGTAGAAATGCGGTGCGTGAAAGTTTTTTATATTTAAGGGGTTTTTTTAATGACTTTTGAAGACAAAACGATCGTATGCAAGGACTGCGGAAAAGAATTTATTTTCAGCGCAGGCGAGCAGGAATTTTACCACGAGAAAGGCTTTGAGAATGAGCCTACCCGCTGCCGTGATTGCCGTGACAAACGTCGTCGCAGCCGTGATGGTAATGAATCTCGTCAAATGTTCACGGTTGTCTGTGCAGACTGCGGCAAAGAAACTGAAGTTCCGTTTGAGCCGAGAAATGATCGTCCGGTTTACTGCCGAGATTGTTTCAGCAAACATCGTCCGCCGCGTCGTGAATCAAATTGAGTCTCAGCTGCGAAGTTTTAAATATTAGATGCAGTTAAAAAAATAATGAGCCCGAGTTTTTATTGCTCGGGTTTTGTGATATAAAGGCGGCGATTTAAATTGAATAATTCCGAAAAATATTTGCCGATTAAGCAAACGATTGAAAATTTTATTGCTCAAACACGGCAGACCAAAGAATTAACTTTGATGAATCTCTACAGTCAAATGGAAAATCTTTTTCAAAAGACGGGATTTCGCGAAAAACAAAAATTCGGCGTAAAAAATATTTTGATTATGAGATTGGATGCGATAGGAGATTTTGTATTGACGACAGGATTTATCCGCGAATTGAGATTAAATTATCCTTCTGCGAGAATCACTCTCGTCGTGAGCAAATTTGTTTATCCCGTTGCAGAACTTTGTCCGTATGTCAACAGAGTTTTGGCGTTCGATATAAAAGCCGGCGAAGAATTATTGACAATGTTTGAAAAATTGGCTGATTTTGTCGAAAAAAATCTTTGGTCGGAACATTACGACATGAGTTTCAGCGTGCAATGGGGAAGTGAAAATATTCCTGCGCTGTTGATGGGATATTTGAGCGGAGCACGTGAAAGAATCGGCTACGGCTATCAAATTGAATTGCTGCATTTCGACAAATTGCCGCCGAAAGATCAGGATATAAATTACTTACTGCTGACAAAACCAATTATAAATCCAAAAAATTTAATTCACGAGGCTGAACATCATTCTTATATTTTGAAAAAAATGGGCTTGCCGATTCATTCCGAAAAAATGGAACTTTGGTACAGTATGGAAGATTTTCAAAACGCAAGAGAATTACTCGAAAAAATTCCGTCGGACGTAAAAAAAATTATAATCGGAATAGGAGCAGGCGGCGGAAGTAGAAAATATTCGGTTGAAAAATATATTGAGGCATTTAAAAATATCATCAAAAAATATAAAAATAAAATTTGTTTCGTTATAATCGGAGGAAAAGCTGAATCGGAGGACGCAGAAAAATTTCAAAAAAATCTTCCGAAAGACAGCGTTTTGAATCTGGTTGAAAAAACTACTCTTCGTGAAACGATGGCATTAATTGCTCAAGGCGATATGTTCATCGGAAACGATACGGGAGTAATGCACATGGCGGCGACTTTTCAAGTTCCGATTATTGCCGTCTATCGTCAGCCGAAAGACAAAGATCAAATTGTTCCGGGAGTTTTCAACGAATATTTCAGATTTGCTCCTTGGCAGGCAACTGCAATCATTTTGAGACCCGATCATGCACTCGGCGATTGCAAAGATGTACCGGTTTACGGCGGTTGTAAATATCCCGATTCGCATTGTATAAATCAAGTCAAGCCGAACGAAATTGTAACGGCTTTTGAAAATATGATGTATTATTTGCAACATACTCATTCAACGAGTTTACACAAATAAAAAAATTTGGAGATGAATCAATGGCGAAATATATAATGCTGCAAGGCACAAGTTCACACGTCGGAAAGAGTATTTTGACGACTGCGCTTTGCAGAATTTTTTATCATGAAAATTTAAAAGTAACGCCGTTCAAAGCCCAAAACATGGCGTTAAATTCATATGTCACAAAAGACGGTCTTGAAATGGGACGAGCTCAAGTTGCACAGGCTGAAGCGGCAATGCTTGATCCTCATGTCGATATGAATCCCGTTTTACTGAAACCGACAGGCAATTCAAATTCACAGGTAATAATCAACGGACGAGCAATCGGAAACATGAGTGCGAAAGAATATCATCAAGGTTATTCGCTGAAAGCATTCGACGCAGTTAAATCTGCGCTCGATCGACTGAAGAAAAATTTTGAAATGATTGTGATTGAAGGAGCAGGTTCACCGGCAGAAGTAAATTTGAAAGCGAATGACATTGTAAATATGAGAGTCGCCAAATATTTAAATGCACCTGTATTGCTGGTTGCCGATATTGATCGCGGCGGATCATTGGCGGCATTGGTCGGAACTTTGGAACTTTTGGACGATGATGAACGTGAACTCGTCAAGGGTCTCGTTATAAATAAATTTCGCGGCGACATAAATTTATTTACACCTGCGATTGATTTTTTGGAAAAGAAAACAAATAAGCCTGTTCTCGGAGTGATTCCCTTTATTGAAAAACTCGGCATTGATGATGAAGATTCTGTTTCACTCGACGACAAAAATAATTTTGAAAAAAATAATTCCGAATTGAAAATTGCAATCGTCCGGCTTCCAAAAATTTCAAATTTTACCGATTTTGACAGTTTGAGCGGAGAAATTGACGTTAATTTGATTTACGCGAACAATTCCGCCGAACTTGACGATGCCGATTTAATAATTTTGCCCGGCTCAAAAAATACTTCCGAAGATTTAATTTATCTTCAAAAAAATAAAATTTCCGACAAAATAAAAAATCTGGCTGAAAAAGGAATTGCAATAATCGGAATTTGCGGAGGTTATCAAATGCTCGGAGAAAAAATTTTTGATCCTCTGCACACCGAATCCAAAAATGATTTTGTTGACGGATTAAATTTGTTGCCGCTCACCACGACATTTGCCGAAAAAAAATTTACAAAACAAATTACAATCGACGAAATTGATTTTAATTTTTTGAATGTTCACATCAACGCGAAAAATCTTGAAGGTTATGAAATTCATTCGGGAATCACGAAAATTGAAACTAAAATTTTTGCAAATAAAAATATTTTGGGTACATACGTTCACGGGATTTTTGACAATGATGAATTTCGCCGTCAAATTTTAAATGCAGTTCGTTTGAAAAAAAATCTTCTTCCTTTAAAAAATACTCGCAATGTTCGTGCAGAAAAACAAAGAAATTACGAACGGCTTGCAAAAATCGTCAGAGAAAACTTAAATATGAATCTTTTGCATGAAATAATCAAAACTGAAAAATAAATGAAATTTACAGATTTTTTAAAAAATTTTTCAGAAACGCTTAAGATTTGATTTTAAAATTACGATAAAATATAGAGTAAAGATTTTTGATTAAGAAAATTAATTTTGAACTCTGAAAAAATCAATCGCCTTTCGGATATTGTGAACGTGGAAGATCGCAATTCTGATAATTGATTGACGGACGGCATGGAGAGCCGGATTTCATATAGGGATTTTATAAAATTTTTGGCAACAGTAAGACAGGGAGGTTGGCGATCGGTGTGGATTTCAAAGGTTGATGATGTAATGACAAATGAAAAAAAAGATGGTACTCAGTTTAACAGTAATCCTCTTACTTTAAATCAAGATTTTAATCATCTCAGGACACCTGTTAATTCAATGAAACCTATGGTGCAGAGAACGACAATTAATCTTTCGGATTTGTCAAACGATAATGCTGTAGTAGTTTCATTAAGTCAAAAACGAATGACTGCAACCGCATCATTTGCGGCAGCGGCAATGTCAGGTGTCGATGAAAGTCTCTTCATGGC
>CAJOPN010000136.1 GCA_905236285.1 uncultured Selenomonadaceae bacterium
ATAAAAAGAAAAAAATTCTCTTATCGACTGCATTTATTGTTTCATTCCTTCAAGCAATACTTTGATTCGTTCGCAGGAATACAATTCTTTGGCTGATTTTATTGATCTGTTGCAAGTCAGTACCAATCGGAAAGGTTCATTTGCAATGCTCTCTGATGAAATTGAAACTTTGAAACATTATATTGCTTTGCAGGAATTTCGATTGCCTGATTCATTTTCGGTTGAATTTAATTTGTCGGAAGAAACTTTAAAATGTCGTGTACCTCGTTTAATTCTTCAGCCGTTTGTCGAAAATTCCATTCTGCATTGCTCCTTCACCGGAAAAAAATTTTTGTACGATTAAAATTAATTCAATACTCAAAAATAATCGTCTTGTGATAGAAATTGAAGATGACGGAAAGGGAATTGATTTAAATACACTTTCAGCGATTGACGAAAATTCTTTTAATGACAAAAAAACTCACGGCGGATTTTCAAGCATAGGAATTGCAAATGTCAGAGAGCGTTTAAAAATTCATTACGGCGATGAAAGTGCAGTAATTTTTGACAGCGACGGAAAATCTTTTACGAAAGTTTCAATAATTTTGCCGATTTCTTATGTTGATGAAGATTTTAAATTATGAAGATTTTTATTACATTATTTTATTTTACGATAATTTCATTTTTCATTGCGATTGTTGCTTTTTTCATTCAAAAAAATGATGAAACGGCAGTCAATGAAGAAAATTATACAGTCGGAGTGGTATTCAAAGCAATGGATAGTGAACATTGGTTAAGTGTTCGCTCAGGAATGATTGAAGCGGCTCGAAAACATAATATGAAATTAATAGTCATGTCTGCTGAAAATGAAATTGCTTATGCTCAACAAAATAAAATTATAAATGATCTTTTGGATAATAAAATTGATGCCTTGATAGTTTCGACGACAAATATTTTTCATACCGATGATTTTATGAAGAATGCGAAGTTAAAAAATATACCTGTCTTTACGAAACGGATATAGTTATCACAGATATTTCAATGCCTGTAATGGACGGAATTGAATTAATTCGTCAAATTAAAAAAATTTCTCCCGAATCTCATATTTTGGTTTTAAGCTGCCATGATGATTTCACAAATGTCAAAGAAGCGATGAAACTCGGGATTGATGATTACATTTTAAAAAATGATTTGACGGAAAATAATCTTCTTGAAATTTTAAACAAGATGAAAGAATTAAAAAACGATTTTGAAGAGGAAGAAACGGCAATCAGCGACAAAATTAATGCTGAAAGGAATTTTTTGAAAAATTTTGATGAAGGCGGAAAGCCGGAAGAGTTGACAAAATTTTTGAAGGATAATAATCTTTTATTTAAATTTTTTTCCGGTTTAATTATTATTCCAAATGATTCAAACAGTCGTGAAGAAAATTTTTTAAAAGCATTTGAGGAAATGATCGGCAATGTTTGCAAAAATATAATCGGAGAAAAAATTAAAACTTATTTTTTTTCGTCGAATGATGAAATTTTTTTACATTGGGGATCGTTATTGCTTGTTCTTTCGTTCTACAAACTCGACAAAGAATATCCTGAAATCATGAATGAATTGGCAAGACGTGAGGCACGCGGCGAAATGTAATTTAAAAAATTTTGAAATCCCCAATCCAAAAATTTAAAATAAAAATTGCGTCTGAAAAAAATTTTTTCTCGGACGATATTTTTTTTTTATTGAAAATTTTAAATGAATTTGATATTATATGATGAATTATTTTTTGGGAGGTAATTAAATTGTTATTCGGAAAGAAAAAGGCAAGATTGGCAGCGATGATAGTCGGAGGACTCATGGCATGCGGAATTTTTACAGGCTGCGGCGAACAAGGTTCAAGCGGCGGAAATTCTGATGAAATTATTGTCGGCTCGAATTTTGAAATGACAGGCAATCATGCACAATACGGCACAAATGCAAGCAACGGATTTAAACTCGCAATCAAAGAGGCAAATGACGCAGGCGGAATTAATGGAAAGAAAATAAAAATAGTCGAAGCAGATGCAAAATCAGAGGCGGCCGAATCAGTAAATGCGGCGACAAAATTAATTTCAGACGACAAAGTTAAAATTTTGGTAGGACCTGCAGTAACGGCGAATGTCATTGCAGAATCGGACGTTGCGGCTCAAAATAAAGTTTCGGTAATAGCACCTGCAGCAACAAATCCTGACGTAACGGTTGAAAATGGAGAAGTCAAGCCGTACATTTTCAGAAGCTGCTTTATTGATCCGCAGCAAAGCAACGTAATGGCAGAATTTGCAGCGAAAGATTTAAATGCAAAAACGGCAGTTCTTTATCTCGATTCAAGTTCGGATTATTCAAAATCACTCGGAAAAATTTTTAAAGAGAAATTTGAAGCAGCCGGCGGTCAAGTTGTAATGGAAGAAGCATTTTTGGCAAAGGATCAAGATTTCAAAGCGACATTGACGAAAATTCAAACGGCAAATGCAGATGTAATTTTTGTTCCGGCTTATTATGAAGAAGTCGGCAAAATTGTAAAGCAGGCTCGCGAACTCGGAATAACTTCGGCAATTTTGGGAACAGACGGCTGGGACGATACAAAAGTTATTGACATTGCAGGAAAAGATGCGCTGAATAATACTTTCTTCTGCACACATTATTTTGAAGGCGATCCGAATGTACAAAAATTCTTGGAAGCATACAAAAAAGAATACAACACAGATCCGAATGTATTTGCGGCACTCGGTTATGATGCAGGCAAAATGTTAATTGATGCAGTTCAACGCGGCGGAGATGACACAGAAAAAATTCGTGAAAGTATTGAAACAATAAAAGATTTGCAAGTCGGCACAGGTAAAATCACTATGGACGCAAAAACTCACAATCCGATTAAAGGAATTGTTGTAATCGAAACGAAAGACGGCGTTCGTGAACTCAAGACAACTATTGCTCCCGAAAATTAATTTTTAACTTAAATAAAAAAATTGCTCCTGTTGAAAATTTTCTTCAGGAGTTTTTTATATTAATCAAGAATTTCATTAATTGATGATGTTGTCACGTCGATTGCAAATTTCAATTCGTCACGATTTATAATTAATGGCGGATTAAAATATAAAACATCGCCTAACGGTCTTAAGATTAAACCTTTTTTAAGAGCATTTTTATAAATTTGATAGCCGAATCGCTTTTTTGAATCGAAAGGCTTTTTATTTTTTTTGTCCTCAACAAGTTCAATGGCGTGAATCAGATTCAAATGACGAATTTCACCGACATTTTTATGATTGCCGAGTGTCGAATTTAATTCTTCAGTCAGCCAAATTGAATTTTCTTGAGCAGTCTGAATGATATTTTTTTCACGTAAAATTTTTTGAACGGCAAGAGCGGCAGCAGCACCCAAAGGATTGCCGGCATAAGTATGAGAGTGCATAAAAGCCTTGCCGCTTGAATAATCATCATAAAAAGCATCATAAATTTTTTGACTGACACAAGTTGCAGACATCGGCATATATCCGCCTGTGAGACCTTTGGATATACACATGACATCAGGCGAAATTTCGGCGTGATCGCATGCAAACATTTTTCCTGTTCGTCCGAATCCAGTTGCAATTTCGTCGGCAATCATCAGCACGTCATATTTATCACAGAGTTCACGAATTTTTTTGAGATAAAGCGGCGGATAAATTTTCATTCCTGCACTGCCTTGAAGAAGAGGTTCCAAAATAATTGCAGCAGTTTCATCGGCATGTTCTTCAAAAATTTTTTCGGCGCAGGTAATACATTCGCATTGACAATTTTCACGATTTTTTTGGAAAGGACAGCGATAACAATCAGGTGATTCAATCGGAAAAGTTTTAATCATAAGCGGACGATAAAGCTCAGTATACAAATCGAGTGCTCCGACGCTCAACGCTCCTATCGTCTCTCCGTGATAGCCGTCAGTCAAACACATAAAATATTTTTTCTTGGGTTTGCCAATCTGCAAAAAATATTGAAAACACATTTTGAGCGCACATTCAATAGCCGCCGAACCGTTATCATTGAAATGAAATTTTTTTATGCGATTAGGAACAATTTTTATAAGCTGCTCGGCAAGTTCAATAATCGGCTTATGAGTGAAATTTGCAAAAATTACATGTTCAACTTCGTCAAGCTGATTTTTAATCGCGGCATTAATTTCGGGATTGCAATGACCGAGAAGATTGCACCACCAGGAACTTACGACATCAAGATATTTTTTGCCGTAAATGTCGCAGAGCCAAACGCCTTGACCATGATCGACGACAATCGGCGGCAATGTTTCGTAATCTTTCATCTGCGAACACGGATGCCAAATCAAATTTAAATCAATTTCTTCAAGACTTTTCATTTTCAAAAAAATTCACCTTCATAAAAAATAATTCTTGACAAAATAAAAAATTTCTGTTAACATCTAATCTGCAACGGAGAGGTGTCCGAGTGGTTTAAGGAGCCGGTCTTGAAAACCGGTGATGCTGAAAGGCACCGTGGGTTCGAATCCCACCTTCTCC
>CAJOPN010000137.1 GCA_905236285.1 uncultured Selenomonadaceae bacterium
TTCGTCCTCAACTTCCGTGACGATTGAACTGACTGAACCGCGTGCCATTTCTATTTCAACTTTTTCGGCTATTTTTAATTTAATTGTCTTTTCATTGAGTTCGGTTATCGTTCCGTAAATTCCGCCGATTGTTACAATTCGACTTCCTTTTTGAAGACTCGAAAGCATTTGATCTCGTTCCTGTTGAGCTTTTTTCTGCGGACGATACAAAAGCATATAAAAAATTACAACCATAACTAAAATTGGTCCCCATGTCGCAAGCATTGATGTCGTTTCAATATCCATTTAAAAAAAATCCTTTCCAATTAAAAAAATTTTCTTCTTAATTATAGTATGATTGCAAAAAAAAATAAAGCAAAATCTTTTTTTAAAAAAATTTGCCTTAAAGATAAAAATTTTCTCTGAAAGATTGAAATTGATCGTTCAAAATTGATTCACGCATTTGACGCATAAAATTTTGCAGGAAAAATAAATTGTGAAGAGTCAAAAGACGCAAGCCGAAAATTTCATCTGCTCTGATTAGATGTCTGATATATGCACGAGTAAATTTATTCTTGCAGGCATAACATTGACAATTTTTTTCCAAAACATCGTGATCGTGAGTGAATTGAGAATTTTTCATAACAAGGCGGCCTGTTTTTGAAGTGTAATTTGAAACCATAGCCAGACCGTTACGAGCAACACGAGTAGGAAAAACGCAGTCGAACATATCAACTCCGCGAGCAACTCCTTCAAGCAAATAATCCGGCGTACCCACTCCCATTAAATAACGTGCTTTATCTTCAGGCAGAAATTTTGTCGAAATTTCCAGCATTTGATACATTAAATCTTTCGGTTCACCAACTGAAAGACCGCCGACAGCAAATCCGTCAAAATCCATCGCACTCAAAGTTTTTGAACTCTGCTCTCGCAAATCTTGATACATCCCTCCTTGAACAATTCCGAACACTCCTTGATCGGATCGAGTTTCGGCATCCAATGAACGTTTTGCCCAGCGATGAGTTCTTTGAGTTGATTTTTTTGTGTAATCATAATCGGCAGGATATGGAATACATTCATCAAAAGCCATTGCAATATCTGAACCGAGTTTCATTTGAGTTTGAATTGAAACTTCGGGCGACAAAAATTTTTTGGAGCCGTCGATATGTGATTGAAAAGTAACGCCTTCTTCAGAAATTTTACGAAGTTCACCGAGCGAAAAAACTTGAAAGCCGCCGCTGTCAGTTAAAATTGCTCTGTCCCAGTGCATGAATTTATGCAAGCCGCCTGCCTCTTCAATCAAATCTGCGCCGGGTCTCAAAAATAAATGATAAGTATTTGATAAAATAATTCCTGCTCCCAAATCTTTGAGTTCATCAGGCGAAACAGATTTAACCGTTGCTTGAGTTCCCACCGGCATGAAAATCGGCGTTAAAAAATCTCCGTGCGGCGTGTGCAATATTCCTGCGCGTGCTCCGCTGAATTTGTCCTTGTGAATCAATTCGTAAGTTATCGCGTGCATTTTTTCATCTCCTAAATATTTTCTCTCATTATATGATTTTTGATTTTTAATTGCGGATGATTTTTTAAATATTTTGTGATTTTATTGTTGCGGACATTAAGAGTACGCGAATTGTACACCACTCGCCAATAAATTTTGAAATCTTTCAATGCCGTCTGCATTTTTTTATCGGTATTTTCAAGCTGTTCAAAGGCATGTTTAATATTTCTTCCTTTCAATTCAATCAAATATGCAAATTTTTTTGTCTCATTCAAAACCAGATAATCGACGCGAATATCAAATGTATCCGATCGTTTCAAAACATCGCCGTCAATTTTAATTTGCCGAACGCGATTTTTATTTATATTTATCGCAATGTGTTTGCTTTCATTTTCCTCAGAAATAATTTGCTCGGCATCGACTGCACAATGTGAAGGAAATTTTAAAAGTTCTTTGTAATTGGCAGGCCACATTCTCTTCAACCTCTTTCAATCATTAAAAGTTGATCGGCAAGTTGATTTATTTTGTCTGACGCTCCGTCAATCAATTCATTTTGAATCAAGCCGGTATCTTCGTCGATTGCATTTAAAATTTTTCCGTCATCTATAAAATAAGCTGAAACTTCATTGCAATCATCAATCAAAGGAATATTTTCACGAGAAACAATTTTTAAAATTTCATCTTGAAAACCTGCCTCAAAAAGTCGACGAACATCAAGAATATTATTCAAAGCACCCAAAATATAAGGACTGTGAGTCGTGACGATACAATCATTTTTGTCAGTCAAGGCGCAAACAATGAACTCGGCAATATCTTTTTGAGTATTCGGATATAAATGAGATTCAGGCTCTTCAATGATAAAGCAAGTAGGTTTGTCATTGGCAAGATAATAATAAATCAAATTCAAAATCCAAAGTGAATCTTGTTGTCCCGATGACGCAAAATTTATATTGATATTTTTATCGGATTGTGCAAGCTGTAATTTTTCATTTCCGTCAATATATTTATAACTGCCTTGCAAAATTTTTTGAATGAGAGAATCAGCCAACGGATTATAAAATTTTTTAGAAGAAATTTGATTGAGCAGCGGCTTAATTTTCAAAATGCGTTCGATATAATTACGTGTGCAGTAATCAATCATATTTTTTTGATTGTCGTCGAGAACAGCGAAGATATAATTTAATTGATGAGAAAAAATTGAAAGCATTGAGCGACCGGCAGGAATATAAATAATTTCCTTGTCATCATTAAAAATTTTTTGAATGTCGGAAATATCTTTGACTGAAATTTTTTTGTTGAAATTAATTTTATTGTTGACAATATCAATTTTAAAATCGGAATCGAATTGAAATGACAGAGAAAAATTATCGCAAGAACCGAACATTTGACGAAATTTATTCATTAAAAAATTTTCGGCATCGGAAATGTCGTTGTTAATGAGAAACAA
>CAJOPN010000138.1 GCA_905236285.1 uncultured Selenomonadaceae bacterium
AAAGAATATTACGGAACTGGAGTCATTCGCCTTTAAATGAAGAAGTATTCATTGTGCATGAATATGATTTGATACGAGAATGAATTTCATAGTAATGAAGAGGAAAGAAACAAAATAATTGGATTGGTTGAAAAAATCTTAGTGGTCATTTATACTGAACGCGATGAAAAAATAAGATTGATTTCTGCACGACTTGCAAATAAGAAAGAAAGGGATAAATATTATGAGCAATTTGATTATCAATAAAAAAATAAAAAGAATGCGGACACCTGAACAACTTGCAGAGATTGAAAGATGGAAAAAAAAGACGGATGACGAAATTGATTATAGTGACATACCACCATTAACTGATGAAGAACTTTCAAGAATGAGACCTGCGCGTCAACGTGAGCAAAAATCAGATAAGCCTATTGCAAGCTGAAAAAAAGCGAGTAAATAATCTTCGAAAAAAATTCTCTGAATGATTGACGCAGAGGATTATTTTTTTATACTCAGTTTAGGCGGAAAAATAAAGAAAAAATTGCAAGCGAACGATAAATTATTTTTAAAATTCGTGTTGACTAAAACAAATTAAATGATATAATTAAAATTGAAATTAAAAACTTTTGAAATAAAAAAATAATTGAGGTGCAAGCAATGAATTTTATAGAACGACCGCTTTATATGGATAAATTAATTGGAAGCATAAAAAATAATCGAATAAAAATTTTGAGCGGCGTTCGCGGAGTCGGCAAAACCTCAATTTTAAAAATGTTTCAAGAAAAATTAAATCCCGATGAAACAATTTATATTGATTTTGAAAGCGCGGAATATTTTTTCATAACGGAGAGCGTCGGATTGTATGAACACTTGAGCGGAAAAATAACTCCGACTGAGTTTAGATATTTGATTCTCGACGAAATTCAAAGAATAAAAGACTGGCAAAAAGTTATCGCGGCTCTAAAAACAGATTTCAATGTCGATATTTATATTGCAGTCTCAAGAACGAATAATCTTGAAGAACTCGGCGACGTGACATTGATTGAAATTTTGCCTCTGTCATTCAAAGAATCGCAATGTGAAAATTTCGAAGAATATTTGAACGGTTCAATGCCGGCAATAATCACAAAGGATTCAAATAAAGTCAGCGATATATTTTATTCGGCGATTGCACAAGATGTTTTGATTGCAAATAAAATTGCCGATAATGATGTATTGATGTTACTGCTCAGGATTTTAATCAGCGAGACAGGCAAAATTCATTCATTCAACAGTTTGAGCAAATTATTGAATGAAGTCGTCGAAAAAGCTCCTGCAGTAAGAACGATCGAAAGTTACATAAAATTTTTGACGGACGCAAGAATAATTTACAATGTGCCTGTTTTTGATTTTAAGTCGGATCATCAACTCAGCCGATATGCAAAATATTATCCGTGCGATTTGGGATTTTATAAAATTATTATGGGACGAATCAATTTGACAGACATTCATATTTTGGAAAGTGTAATTTATTTTGAACTTTTGCGGCTCAATGTAAAAGTTACGACGGGAAAATCAGTTTCATTCATCGCCGAAAACAATGACAATAAAATTTATGTGCAGGTTAGCGGACGACAATGGAAACGACGAAATGTAATTAAACCGATTCGAACGATTAAAGATCATTACAGCAAATGGATTTTGACTCTCGACGAAACTTATACTCATTCAAAGGACGGAATCAGAATTATAAATATTGAAGATTTTTTGCGTGAAGAATAATAATTGACATTGCGCAATCAATGTTGTAAAATCAAAAAAAATGATTGCAAATTGTGAGGTGTATGTATGAGAACAAAAATCCTGCTGATAAGTCAAGGCGTGTCATTCATGGGCAATTCGATACAAAAAAATCTTGAAAGTGCAGGCTATGACGTAACGAGAGTTGATCCCGAAGTAAAAGAAATTGTTCACCACAAAGACGATACCGATATATTTGTTTTTTATCTTGGAAAATTCGTTGCGGAAATTCCCGAAACTTTGGTTTATTTAAAAGATATTTGCCTTGAAGAGGACAGATATTTATTTTTGCTCGGCAATCTTGATGAACTTGATATTGTCAGTCATTATATTCCGGCAGCGGCAATCAGCGCGAAATTTGAAAGACCTTTTGATATTAAACATATACTTTCGGAACTCGGAAGATTTGCGCAGGCAGTAGATGCACGCGAAATGAAAAAAAGCATTCTTCTCGTTGATGACGATCCGACATTTTTGAAAATGATGAAAGGCTGGCTTGATGAAGAATACAGAGTAACAATCGTAACGAGCGGTACTCAGGCATTGATGTACATTGCAGATAACAAGCCGGATTTAATTTTACTTGATTATGAAATGCCTGTAACGAGCGGACCGCAAGTATTGGAGATGATCAGAAGCGAAACAAAAGTTGACAGAATACCAGTAATCTTTTTGACAGGAAAAGGCGATCGCGAAAGTGTTTTAAAAGTTTTGTCGCTCAAACCGGACGGATATTTGTTAAAATCGCTTAACAGAGATCAGATTTTGAAGTCAATTTATGAATTTTTCGAGAAGAAACACGTCGAAGAATTGCATGATAAAGCGTCAATATTATAAAAAAAAACTGTTGCAACCTCAAAAACGAGTGCAGCAGTTTTTTTATTTTATGAAATTATTAACGCCAATGCAATTAAAGTTAAAACACTTCCTTCAATCCTTCCAAAAAATTTACCGAGATTTTTATTTTTTATGATGAATTTTCGCAGACGACCTGCACAGAAAGAAACGATAGAAAAAATGATCAGAGCCTGAAGAGCGAAAACTGCACCGAGAAATAAAATTTGCAAACTAGAAGAATCATTTGAAAGAAATTGAGGAAGGAAGGCGAGGAAAAATAATAAAACTTTCGGATTTAAAACATTCATCATCAAGCCGCGACGGTACAGAGCCGAAAAATTTTTTGAAGAATCGGCACGTCCGAGCTGTAAAGTTTCTGAAGATTTAAAAGCACCGATTGCAAGAGAGATTAAATAAGTCGCGCCGACATACTTCAAGATTGTCAAGGCAGCAGGCGAAGATTGAATCAGAGCCGCAACGCCTATCATTACCAAAGTAGTATGAAAAACAATTCCACTGACCAATCCGCAAGCCAAAATTATCCCGGATTTCGCACCTTCAGAAAGACTTTTTGTAAGAAGATATAAAATATCGGGACCGGGTGCAATCGTCAAAAGCATTGAAGTCAATAAAAAATATAAAAATGTTGAAAGTTCCATTAATTGAAAAGTTCAGTCGAAAGATAACGATCGCCTGTATCCGGCAGCAATGCAACAATAGTTTTTCCTTTGAACTCGTCACGATTTGCAATTTGAACTGCTGCTGCTAATGCCGCACCGCTTGAAATTCCGACTAAAATTCCTTCGGAGTGAGCGAAAAGTTTACCGAATTTGAAAGCATCTTCATTGCTGATCGGCAAAACTTCATCATAAATATTTGTGTCGAGAGTATCGGGAACAAAACCTGCGCCGATGCCTTGAATTTTGTGAGGACCTGCAGTACCTTTCGACAAAACGGGCGAAGTTTTCGGTTCGACGGCGATAATTTTGACATTCGGATTATTTTTTTTGAGGAAACGACCGACTCCCGTCAAAGTTCCGCCTGTTCCGACACCTGCAATAAATACATCAACTTTTCCTTCGGTATCGTTCCAAATTTCAACGCCTGTAGTTTTTTCGTGAATGGCAGGATTATTTTGATTGGTGAATTGCGACGGAATAAAAGAATTTTTTATTTCTTTTGCGAGTTCTTCAGCTTTGGCGATTGCACCTTTCATGCCTTTTGCGCCGTCAGTCAAAACTATTTCTGCGCCGTATGCTTTCAAAAGATTTCGGCGTTCAATACTCATAGTCTCAGGCATCGTCAAAATTGCATGATAACCTTTCGCCGTCGCTACTGCCGCAAGTCCTATTCCGGTGTTTCCGCTGGTCGGTTCAATTATCGTCGCACCTTTTTTTAATTTTCCTTCAGATTCTGCAGCCTCAATCATCGCTTTTGCAATTCTGTCTTTAACGCTGCCTGCAGGATTAAAATATTCCAATTTTGCAAGAACGGTTGCATTGAGATTATTTGCTTTTGAAAAATTTTTGACTTCCAAGAGCGGAGTATTTCCAATCAATTCTGTTACGCTGTGAAAAATTTTACTCATTTTAAAAATTTCCTCCAAATCATATATACTTGATATGTTTATATATTACAACTTTAAATCAATAATGTCAAGCAAAAAAATTTGAGCCGAAATTTTCACGACTCACAAAATCATTGCAATTTCATCACAATTCGGGAATTTTGGACAATCAATACATTCACGCCAAATTTTATGCGGCAATTCGTCTTTCGTTACAGTTTTAAAACCGAGCGATTGAAAAAAATGCGGCTGATATGTCAAAGTGAAAAATTTTTTAACGCCGAAACTTTTTCCTTCTTCAAGGAGGCGTTTAACAATTTCGGCACCGATTCCGTGACGAGTGAAATTTTTATTGACTGCCATTGAACGAACTTCAGCCAATTCATTCCAAGTTACATGAAGAGCACCGACTCCGATTACTATATCATTTTCGTCGACAGCAACAATCATTTCTCGAATTGTTTCGTAAAGAGTACTTCGCGACTTCGGCAACATAATACCTTCAGCCGCATAATCATTTATCAAATTAAAAATAGTTTCAATATCTTCAAAATTTGGTTTACGATATTTAAACGTAATTATCACCTCAAAAAATTTAATCGTCATTAAAAAATGATGAACCGCTTGAAGAACCTCCGCTGCTTGAAGGAATGAAGGAACGAATCCAACTGCCGAAAGAAGAAATATTTCGTGTTTGAATGAGAACAACGCCGGGACCTCTGAATCTGCAAACCAAACCTTCGCCGCTCGTGAAAGATGAAATCCAACCGTTGGAGGCCTTTTCAACATTGTATTGCATATAATCGGGCCACGCGACCAAGTGACCGTTATCAATGATAATTTCCTGTCCTGCTTCAAGATTAATCGGATGAATTACACCGTAACTTGAAACAAAAACCGTGCCGCGTCCGTTGATATGCAAAATAAAAAAACCTTCGCCGCTCAAAAATCCTTTTGAAATGTCCTGCATTTTTGTATCGACATTAATATTTTCAGTACCTGCCAAAAAACCATTTTTCTGAACCATCAAGCCGTATGATCCGTCAAGTTCAACGTCCATAATTCCACCGGGAATTGCATGACCGAATAAAATTTTTCCTCGTCCGCGATTTGCAACCATTTCCTGAAAGAAAAAACTTTCACCTGCGAGAAATTTTCTTGCAAGACCCTTGAAAAAACCGCTCACACCTCCGTCAGGCATCTTTCCTTCAACGTCAATAGTCGTATCCATTGCTATCATTGCATCGGATTCCGCTTTTATTCTTTCTCCTTTTTCCAATTCACATTCTACAATCGGAAATGCCTCAGGATATAAAATTTTATATTTCATTTATATCAACTCTTTTCTTTTAAAAATTTCAATCGCCGTCGTTTTGCCGTATTCCAATTTTCTTAAAAATTCAAGATTAAATAATTGCTCAAAAAAATTTTCATCAATTCCGTGTTCAACAATCATGTAACCGTTAATTGATAAAATATTTTTTTCGTCGATTTTTTTTAAAGCACTCTGCCACAATCCGATATTATAAGGCGGATCGCAAAAAATTAAATCGTAAATTTTATTTGTATGATTTAAAAATTTAAAAACATCGCCGCCGATAATTTCCGAAAAATCTTGAAAGTGAGCGCGATTAACGTTATCTTTAATGATTGATGAAGTTTCATTGTCAACGAAAGTGCAAAATTTCGAGCCGCGACTTAATGCCTCAAGACCCAACGCGCCCGTTCCTGCAAACATATCAAAGATATTCAAATTTTCAAATTCGATAAGGTTGCTGAGTACATTGAAAATTGATTCTTTGATTCTGTCGGCAGTCGGACGCGTTTTAAAACCTTTGGGCGATTTTAAATTTAAACCTTTTGCTTTGCCTGTTATTATCCTCATTTGACGAGTTGATCGAATTCTTTTTGAGGGACGAGAGTGACAAGTCCCATAATCGACAAAATTTGTTCGAGCGCAATTCGCGGCGTGCTGGTATTTTTAACGACAAAATCTGTAACTTTATATTGATCAAATTCATTATTTTGATCGGCATACTCAACGAAATATTTAATCTCGTCATTTGTGCAGCCTGCTCTGAGCATTCTGTCAACGAAAACAATATCATCAATCATCAGCGAAATTGTAATTAAATCCTGATTGATAAATTTTGAAAGCTGTTTGATTCCCGCAATGTCAATCATAATCATAACGCTTACTTTGTGTTTTTGATATGATTCCAAAACGTCGGATTTTCTGAGTCCGTATTTATTGCCTTGATATTCTGCCTGAACGATATAATCGACAGGTTTAAATTCATTCGGTTTAATTGTCTGATAAAGTCTGCGTTTATAAGCGTAGCGTTCATCAAAATATTTAGTCGTAATTGTAGGGACGTAGTGAACTCCCATGCTCATCAATTGAGAAATCATTGTTGATTTGCCGCTCATATGCGGACCCAAGAATGCGTAAACTTTGTTCGCCATTAATTTTTTCCCCCGCTATTCCTTTGTCATTTATTAAAATTTCTTCAAGACTATTATTTTTGAAGATTAAATAATCATTGCCGTTATCAATCTGTTCAAGATAAAATCTTTCCTCAAAAGCAGCCGAATTAAAATTAAGATTTAAACCACCTGGACAAGTAGAACTTGTTGTAAATGTATAAGTTTTTGTAACTCCGCTTGCATCCGTTATTGTTATCGGTTTATCTTTAGCTTTTTTAACTCTCAATGAACCTTCAGTCTTCGATGAATTTGCACCTTCAAAATAAAATACAACATCACTGCCGATGACTGATACTCGATCTGTCGTCACATCACTGAATATAATATCATCTTGACCTGATTCATAATTATAGAATACATCATATCCGCCGACTGTAGACATACCTGCTCTGATGGTTTCTTTTATACCTCCTACGGTTGTTGTGAGATTATAACCGCCTAAGGTATCTTTTTTATAAATATATTCATCAGTGCCGCTTGAACCATAAAAATAATCAGCAGCTGTTCCGCCAATCATTGTTGCTCCTCCGGTACCTGCACGAAATCTATTTCCGCGATGATTTGCAATTAACAAAATTGTACTGTCTGAATCACTTGCGTCAACAGTTTTTACATTGACGTAATTATTCAAATCAAAAGTTCCTTCAAATGAACCTACCGTTACAACAGTACCTTCAGAATTTGCTGTCATTCCTTCAGGATAAGCCACATTATATACATCTTCTGAATGTTTGTTATCACTGAAAACTGAAATCTTATGATACTTCGCACCTTTTAATTTAATTGAACCTACATCTGCTCCAGACTTTTGAAATTTAAGAACAATATCTGCACCGATATTATAAGACAAAGTATCAACTTCAGCACCTCCGAGCAGACTTATACTGTCACCTGATTTATAACCAAAAACAACATCATCGCCGTCATTCGGTGAAAAAGTAATTACATGGACTGCCTCGCCAAGTTTCAAAGTATCGTCACCTGTACCGCCGCTTACCGTTACTCCCGCCGATGCCGTATAAATTAAATCATCACCTGCTCCGCCGACGATTGAAGTATTTCTTGCAAAATTTCTTATTGTATCGCTGCCGTCTCCTCCGCTGATTGTGCTGTATGCTCCGCTTGAACCGTTATAAATGTAATCATTACCGTCATCTCCATACATGGCAACAAGTGTTGCATTACTGGTTAGCGTATCTGAACCGCTGCCGCCTCGTAATGTTGCATGTCCACCTTTATAATTGTTGCTGATATAATCGTTGCCGTCTTCTCCGTCTGCATATGATCCACCGTATACACTACCGTTGAAAGAAGGTCTGCCTTTCAAATTAATTGTATCTTTACCGCCGCCTCCGAATATAGTTGTATCCGAACCGTAATTATTGATTAAATCATTTCCGTCAGGGATTGAATTATAAGTTGTCGCGTCATGGATTATATAATTTGAATCATCGGCATCAATGTAAACGTGATTACCTTTATTGTTAATTGTATCCTTACCTTTTCCTGCAATGATTGTTGCATAATCGCCGTTGTTTGCTCCGTTTCCATAACCGTTTTGAATATAATCGTCTCCGTTATTGCCGGTTCTGATTCCTGAATTGAGATTGTTGTCAATGTAATCATTCGGATTTATAACTGCCGTATTTCCTCTGTCATCTATCAACTTAATTTCAGTTCCGATTGCATCTCGAATTGTCAAACTGCCGGAGCCGATTCTTAGAACCATGCTTGCTCCTTCCAAACGAAATCCTTTTCTTATTGTCTCGAGATCTTCTCCCAAATAACTTTGCAGCGTTTCTTTAACAATTCTATTTCCAAAAACTCTTTGACGAACTCTGGTTTTCAGATTAATTTTTATAAAATCATTTGCTCCCATTCCTCTTACGGTTTCTTCCTGCAATTCATTTTTGCCGGTTTCTTCATTTTTTTGCCATACCTTATTAATTCCTATTATTGTATCGTTACCGTCACCGATATTATAAACAAAATTATCGGTGAAAATACTTCCGACTATTACATCATCACCTTTACCGCCGGTTATGGTACAGCCGTTACTCATTACTTTTATCGAATCATTTCCTGCTCCGCCGTCAATGTAAACTTTTGCGGCACTACTGACAATGGTATCATCGCCTGAATCGCCGTTTGTCGTTACATAACTTCCGCCGGTTAAAGTTATTTGATCATCACCGCTTCCTCCATTTATAATACTTCGATTGCTGTGACTGACAATTTTATCATTTCCTGCTCCTGCCTCTATCGTCACATAACTGTTTGGTGTAAATACTTGCGATTGAGTATAGATCAAATCATTACTTAAACCTCTTCCTCTTATCAATACATGTGAGCCGGAATTATCGACAGTATTGTTTGGAGAATAAGAAATTGTATCGGCTGCATCTGATGTTGACAAATAAATTACAGAATACGAACCTGAATTTACAATATTGCTGTCATTTCCTTGTATTGTCACACGAGAACCGGAATTGTTGATATTAGAATCTGTACCTTTTAATGAAACTCTTGATCTGTAGTTATTGGTATCCGCCATTTTTCTTTCACCTCTTTTTTTTTCTTACAAATTTGCCGCTCCTATTATTCCTGCTTCAATTCCAAGTTTTGCTGTTGCTGTTTTCGGTATCAATGAATTTATTCCACCGAAACATTCTTCACTAATTATTTTTTTCAGCGGCTCAATTAATTTTTCTGCATAGGGACTCATTTTTCCGCCTATTAAAATTAACTGCGGTCTGAATACGTTTATTATGTTTACTATTCCCAATCCCAATATTTTTGTATATTCTTCCAGTACTTCTTTCATTCCTTCATTTTGAAAAATTTCTTCAAGTTCAACTTTTCTGTTTGCATATTCTTCAGCCGTTTTTAAAAGTGCAGGTATTGAAACATATGCTTCCAAACAACCGTGTCGTCCGCAGCTGCATTCTCTTCCGTCTGCTTTTATTACTTGATGTCCGATTTCAGCTCCTCCTATTACTCCTCCTTCAAATACTTTATTGTCCATTATTACTCCGCCGCCGACTCCGTTTCCTAACGTTATCATTATCAAATCACTATGATTCTTTCCTGCTCCAGCTATTGATTCTCCCAATGCCGCGCAATTTGCATTGTTTGCTATTCTGATCGGACACGGAATTTTTTCTCCCAGTTCTTTTACAAGTTCTATATTTTTCCATTTGATATTGTTTGAATAAATTACTTTTCCTTCATGTCGATCAATTGTGCCGGGAACTCCGACTCCTACCACAACACAATCTTCCAAAGGAATTTTATTTTCTTCAAGTAATTTCAAAATGTTCTGTGCAGTTTCATTTATTATTTCAGATGGCTGACGCTGCGACTTCGTTTCATAACTTTTCACATCGAGCAATTCATTTTTTTCGTTGACGATTCCGATTTGTATTTCACTCGATCCGATATTTACTCCGACTCTTATCGGATTTTTTTTCTCTCTTATCGTCGTCAATAATGCTTCACATTTTCCTTCAATTTGCCAATCTCCGCTGTTCGCCGTCAAAAATAATGAATCACCTTTTTTATAAAAAATTTTTTCTCCTTTACTGCTTATCGTTCCTTCACCGTTCAAAATTAATATCGACAAAAAAGATTTTTCGTCAACTGTTCCTTGTGTTCGATATGTCAATTTTCCGTCGAGATTTAATTTATCAGTCGTGAAATAATCGCAATCCGCTATGTGAGGACTGCTGCCGTTGTTTCGGATTATCGGAATTCGATTTGTTACTTCCAATGCTTTTTCAATATGCAGTTCGCGAGGTCTTCCGTAATCGTAAATTCTATATGTAATTTTTGAATTTTGTTGAATTTCGGCAACCATTACTCCTGCACCGATTGCGTGAAGTGTTCCGCTTTCTATGAAAAGTATGTCGCCTTTTTGAACCTCGACTGCATTTAATACTTCCGGTAATGTATTATCTTTTATTCTTTGTAAAAATTCCTCTTTGCTTATTTCATGTTTAAAACCGTAATATAATTTTGAGCCGACTTCCGCATCCAGCACATACCACATTTCGGTTTTTCCATATTGTCCTTCATGTTCCAGCGCATATTTATTATTCGGATGCACTTGAATTGATAAATTTTCTTTTGCGTCAATAAATTTTATTATAATCGGAAATTCTCTGAAACGCCGACAATTTTCTCCTAATATTTCGCGTCCGTTTTCATCAATATATTCCTGTAAAGTTTTTCCTTGATATTCTCCTTCGGCTATTATGCTTTGTCCGTCTTTGTGACATGAAAGTGTCCAAGCCTCAGCTATTTTTTCGCCGTCATATTCAATGCCGTATTCTTCAGCGAGTCTGTGTCCTCCCCAGATATAATTTTTACATGCAGGTTTCAATTTCAGTATGCCCATTTATTTCACTTCCTTGTCAATTATCCAATATATAAATTTCAATGTGCTGTCTTCCGAAGTGCATTGCCTCATCGTAAGTATCGAATGCAATATCAATTCGATTTCCCAAAATTGCGCCGCCTGTATCGTCTGCTACTGCTTCACCGTATCCTGGAATATATACTCTTGTTCCAAGTGGAATAAATCTCGGATCAACTGCTATTATTCCGCGTCTGACTATATTTCCGCGTGCAGTTCGATTGCCTCCTTCAAACGGACTGTAAGCAGTCGCCTCAACGTACACACTTCGTCCGAGTGTCGGTAATTCATCAACTTCATCTGCCCAGCTCGTGTCACTTATATTGTAATCCGCATCTTCCAATGCCGCATATGTTTGCAAACCGCAGACTCCATCGGCTTTTAATCCCGCACTGCTTTGAAATCTTTTTATCGCAGATACCGTTCTTTCTCCAGCTATTCCGTCTGCATGTCCGCTTAAATATCCGTGCTCAATTAATTTTTCCTGCAAATATTTTACTCCTTCGCCGTGCATTCCTCCTTTTATCACCGCTCCTATTTCTGCATATCCTCCGTTAATGAGTTCTGTCGGCATTTCATTTTCATTTGCATTAAATATTTCAGTTTCATTCAAACGACTCAACGTTGCTACTCCCGCTATTCCGTCTGCATTTAATCCGACGCTTGCCTGAAATTTTTTTATTGCCGCTACCGTTCCGGCTCCGCAAATTCCGTCAGCCTCTCCGCTTAAATATCCTCGTTCAATTAATTTTTCCTGCAAATATTTTACTCCTTCGCCGTGCATTCCTTCTTTTATTACCGCTCCGATTACTGCATTTTTTTCATCAAAATTGTTCGATTCAATATTTTTTTCAATCGGATTGCCTGACATGTATGCTTCGGCTTCAATATTTATCGCGTCGAATGTTGCCGCTCCGCAAATTCCATCCGCAGTTAATCCGTGACTGCTTTGAAATTTTTTTATCGCCTCTATCGTTCCGCCGCCTGCATATCCGTCTGCCGCTCCGCTCATATATCCCAACGCTATCAAAATATTTTGCAATTCTTCTACGTCTGCTCCCTGCATTCCGTATTTTATCGCATAATTTCCATCGTCGTTCGTTGTCGAATTTTCTCCCTGCATTAACATTCTATATGTTTCATCGCCGCATATTCCGTCTATTTGCAAACCTGCAACCGCTTGAAATTTTTTTATTGCCGCTGTCGTTGCTCCTCCATATATTCCGTCGGCTTTTCCGTCCAATAATCCTTTTGCGATTAACAATCTCTGCAATTCCGTTACTTCCATGCCGCTGTCTCCTTCTTTCAATGCAGCAGCCGCCGCCGTCGAACTTATCAAGAGAATTACCAGCAATTTCACAATGAATATTTTTATCTTATTCATTTTCCGCTCCGTCTACTCCCACCTCTCTGAACGTTTTCATTTCACTCACTCCGTAAAGTGCCGCTCTCACTACTTCTATTCCTATGCAATTCGCTTTTCCTTCCGTCAATTCTTCTTCATTCATTATTATTTTTTTCGCATGTAAAATATACGGACTTACCGACGGTATAAGTTTTTCCAAATATCTCGCCGTTATATCCGTGCCGCCTGTATCCGCTATAACCAAACTGCTGTTATGTGTCGCCGCTATTATTGCTCCCATTATCGCACTTACCAAATTTTTTAATCTCTTCGGCACATATTTTAAAAATTCTTCAGCTTCATATTTTAAACTGTCGTCTTCATTCAATAAAATTTTTTTCAATTCTTCATTAAATCCGTTGCTCATTGTCGTTATTCCGATTATCGGCACTTTAAAACTTATGTCCTCAGCCGTCATTCTTCCAAAATCAAACGCCTTTGAATATTCTTTTGTTTCTTCCGCTATTGCCAATGTTAAATCTATTCCGTATGATTCCGCCATTTCATATATTCCTGCAAATTTATTCTCAACATTTATTTCATCATTTTGATAATCTTCCATCATCTCTTCGGCTTCATCTTCTTTGTCAGTCAAACATATTAAATGCGTTTTCAATTTACCTATAATTTCACTTTCGCCGGATATTCCCGCAATTTGTTCCGCTATTTCCTCAAGTATTCCCAATGAATTTTCAGGTTTCGTCAATTCATTTAAATGTTTTCTGCACCTTTCCATCGCCGACCGATCAAGTCGCGGCATTGTATTCATATAAAAATTAAATGTCCGATCCGTTACTGCTATATTCGTTTCGTCCATTTTTTTTATTTCCATTTCTATTTCTTCGTCTTCTTCTTCAACGATTTCGCTGTACCTTAAATCATCTGCTCCGTTCGTGTATACGCTTATTTCTATTTCAAACTTTTCTTCATCATCTTCATCTTCGTATTCTTCCTCAATTTCCTCTTCTTCAACATATTCTTCATCTTCATACTCTTCATTTTCAATTATTTTATATGCTATTGATGAACCGATTGCTTCTCCCAATGCCAAATTTAAATTTAACAACGGTCGCAATCCCAAACTTTCAAGTATTATTTTTTGTCCCGGCTCTCTGCTCAAATGTGTTGCAATTAAATTTTTTTTACATTCAGGATTAATTGAGCAGGCGATTAATGCTGCTGCTGAACAATTAAATCCGTCAAGCATCACCGTTGCATTATTTTGTTGCGCTCCAATTATTATTCCCGCTATTGCTCCGAGTTCAAAACCGCCGACTTTTGCCAATACTTCGACGGCACTTTTGCTTCGTCCGTTTACTTCGATTGCTTTTTTAACCGTTTCTATTTTGTGTTTAAATCTTTCATCGGATATATTCGTTCCTCGTCCCGTTACTTTTTCAGGTTCAATATTCAACAACATTGATACTATCGCTGCACTTGACGTTGTATTTGATATTCCCATTTCACCGGGCAAATAATAATTATATCCGTCTGCACTTAACGTTTTTACTATTTCTATTCCCGTTTCGATTGATTTTTGTGCCTGCTCTGTTGTCATCGCCGCACCTTTTGTAATATTTTTCGTGCCCGATCCTATTTTTCTGTTTAAGACTCCTTCAATTTTTTCTTCGCTTTTCACTCCCATATCTACTACTATCAAATCAGATTTTATATATTTTGAATAAGCATTCGCCGCCGCTCCTTTTGAATCGACGTAATTTTTCATCATTTGCACCGTTACTTTTGATGAAAATGCACTTACTTTTTCTTCACTTACTCCGTGATCCGCGCAGCAAATTATTGTACATGCTTTCAATTCATCAGCTCCTATTTGTTACTGTGCACCAATTTTTTTATAACTTTCGCGCCTGTCGTTTGTATTTTTCTCAGCGGTGCCGTTTTCGTTTTAATTTTCGGTTTTATTTCGCGTTCTTGTCCAAAGTCGCCGCGTTTAAGATATGTCGATTTTGTTTTGTCCGGCTTAAAATATTTTCTTAATTCTTTACTTAATTCCTCAGGCTCTGTGTCTTCACTACAAGTGAATACATCTGCCGCCACATATCTCAAATCATTGTATATGTGTACCGCAATATGTCCTTCGTCAAATGCTCCTATTATCGCCATATGTTTTTCACTTATTTTTTCTGCTGCCAATTTTATTTCGCCGGCTATCACTTCTTTTATTTTATTTTTTATTTCGTCTAAATCTTTTAATTTTTTCTCCGAGCAATTATATAAATCTATCGTCAGTTGTCGCGACATTATTTTCATTTTGATTCCTCCTGCGGCATTAATACTATATCAACCGGCAAATTCGACGCACCCGGCGGACTGTATTGAAAGTTTACCATTCCGAAATAATTTCCAAGTTCAGCCAATTCCGTGTAAGTCGTCAAAAGTGATAAACCTTCCTCTCGTGCTTTCCTCACACTCTCAGGTTCTTTCGGCGTTTTTTCACCGAAATATATTCTTCCTTTCGGCGTTTCTATCACTTTTTCATTATCGTTGTATTTTATTCTCATTGCTCCGGCATATACTCCTCCCAATGGTGTCAAACATATTCTCGTCGGAGTCTCAGTTTCAATTTCCAATTCATAATTTATTCCGTAATTGCCAACATTTTTTACTTCCGATCCGTCCGTCGCATCTATTCCGAGTTTAAATTTATCATTGACATCATCTGCAAGCATTATATACATTATTCCGTCTCGTTCAGAATTATATTTTTTCGTCGCCGTTATTTTTCTGTTCATTCCTTCAAATGTTCCGCGCAATCTATATTCATCTTTCGCCAATACTTTTGCTCTGTTTATAAATGAAATCGGATCGGCTGCTTGAGGATACATCATTACGCTGACTCTTACCGGATGCGCCGCATAAAAATCATATACGCCGTAAATCAACTGTCCCGGTCTCATTAAATAACTGCTTATTTCATCGACCAATAATTTTTTGTCGCCTCTGAGCATATATAATGAGCTGTGAAAATTTTTAGACATGTATTGAGTTTGAACACTCTTTCCAACTTTTAAATAATCTTCACTCGGTTCTCCGATTGCTCCTCGCGTTATATCGACCGTATTAAATCCGTCATATACATTTTCAACCACTACTGCCAATCGTTTGTTTACTCCGCTTTCATTGAGATGATAAAATAATATGCGACAATCTCCTTCAACGATGTCGCTGTAAAGTATTCCGTTTTCTTTAACATATTCGGGGCTGTCACTAAATAATAATTTTCCTCCTCCGTCTTCGCTCGTCACTTCCATTTTGTGCATTACTGTCGAATTAAAATTTTTTTTTGCACTCAATGCCTCCGTAACATGAATTGACATTGTCGTGATTACTGTCAATGCCGCTGCAAGTATTTTCTTAAAAAAATTCAATAATATCACCCTAAATTTTATGTTGATTTATTCTCAATGTAGAAAAAATTTTTGCCTTCAAAAGACGTAGTTTAAATTCAAAAATTCCAAGTCTCGGCTCAGGTATATTCACTCTCTGCAATAAATATTGATTCGTCTGCATATTGTTTAATCCCGCATCGCCTGTTACCGCCGTCAAATATCCCGCACTCTCGATTGCTTTTATCACTTCGTCATCATATGCTCCGTTTGGATATGAAATACTGAGCACCGGCGATATTCCACTCCATTCCAAAAATTGTTTCGAGGCCTCAAGTTCATGTTTCAAATCTTTTTTTGTAAGTCCAACCAATGCTCTGTGATTCGCCGTGTGTGAACCGATTTCTATTCCGCGATCCTGCATTTTTTTTAATTGATCGAGTTTTAAATATCCGTCTTTGTCGATTTCATTCGTTATTACATATACAACTGCTTTCATTCCGTGAGCTTGAAGAATCGGCATCATATATTGGAAATTATCTTCATATCCGTCATCGAATGTCAATATTACATTTTTTTTCGGCAAATTTATTTTTCCGCGTCGCCATTTCATATACTCCAACGCCGTTATTGTATTATATCCATTCTCTTGCAAATAATCAAGCTGTGCCGCAAAATCATTCGGTCTGACGTTGTATCTTTCAGAATCTTCATCAGGTGTATCGGTGATTGTATGATATTCCAAAATTATTACGCCGTCAGTTTCACGTGCTTGAGTGAAAAAAATTAACATCGCCAATGAAAATAAAATCATCAGCAAAATTATTTTTATTGAATTCATATTTCACCTTTAAAAAATTTTTCTTTTTATTTTAAATTATAGCATATCTTTAAAAAGCGTTAAAGAAATTTATTTATTTATTCGATAGATTGTAATATAATGATAATATTTTAAAGGAAAGAGTGCGAAAGGAAATGAAAATATAAATGGCAATGACATTGTTAAATGATTCGTCGATTTCGTTGTCACTCGGCGAATTAAATAAAAATATCAACAAGGTCGGCAAGGCATTAACGAAACTTGCAAGCGGACAGAGAATAACAGGTGCGTCAGTCGATACAGCCTCATTTGCAATCAGCGAAAAAATGAGAGAACAATTAAGAAGTCTGGAGCAAGATATTCAAAACGTTCAAAATGGATCATCAATGTTGAAAACTGCACACGGAGGAATTGAAAATATAGTTGACGAATTGAGAAGTTTAAAAGAATTGTCAATCAATGCTGCAAATGATTCAAATACCGATGAAGACAGAAAAATAATTCAAAAAGAATTTGATCAAAGACGAGAGAATATAGACGAGATAGCGCAATGGACGACTTACAACACAAAACCATTGCTTGACGGAACATACAGATTAAATGAAAAAACAGTCAACGTTCCCACAATCGGATTAGTAGGAGTGGGAGAACCGACCAATACATTGGACATAGTTTTTGCAGTAGATACAACAGGAAGCATGAGTACATATATTTCAAAATTGGCAATGAATATATCAGATTTCGCCGACAGATTATATGATAAAGGAATGGATTTTCGATTTGGCTTGGTAAGATATGACGACGTAACGGACACGAGCGGAACGAGATACGGAGTAAGTCGAGTGAGATTCAACACGGGAACATTTACTAAGGACGCAGATGAGTTTGAAGAAAAATTAAGAAGTTTAACGGTAAGCGGCGGAGGTGATGAACCCGATTCAGGATACGAAGCAATTTTAAATGAAGAAAGCGGAGTAATTTCATACAATTTCAGAAGTAGTGCCGAAAAAAGAGTAATACTTTTGACAGATTCATCTGCACACGATTCGGCAGATACAAGCAATCCGGGAGAATATACTGCTGACGATGTAATTTCATCACTTGCCGAAAATGAAATAAGTGCTTACACGATAATAAGAGCAGCGGATACAACTTCGACGAGATATACCGACTGGGCAAGAATAGCAAACGGAACCGGCGGCAAAACTTACGACGTATCATCAGATTACGGCGCAGCATTAGATGATTTAGTTGCAGACATTCCCGATCCTGAAAATCCGATCGTTTACAAAAAAGAAACAGAGGCTGACGGTGATCCGCTGGTAATTCATCATGGAACTAAATCGAATGTGCGAACGAATTTTTATATAAATGCAATGACGACGACGGCATTAAAAGGAACTATTCCGAATGAAAAAGATAGAGACGATTTAAGACATTTGAATGATTTTGCGCACGACAGAGAAGGAATTGAAAAAGTAGGAGAATTAACTTCAATTTTGGCTGAAGCATCGGGAAAAAGTATCGCTGATGCAAATGTCACAAACAAACATGATGCAAAAGTTTCGATAAGAATAGTTGACGGCGCACTTGATTATGCTTTGGACGAAGCAACTCGTCTCGGCGCATATCTTCAACGGCTGGAATACACTCAAGAAAATGTAACAACGCAAAATGAAAATGTGCAGGGAGCAGAGTCAACTATCAGAGACGCGGACATGGCAAAAGAAATGACTGAATACACAAAACAAAATGTAATAATGCAAGCATCTCAATCAATGCTCGCTCAGGCAAATCAAAATTTGAGTTCGGTTTTGTCTCTTCTTCAATGAAAAAAATTTCCGTTGATGAAAAATTTTCTTCGACGGATTTTTTTTTGTTTTTAAAAAGTGTTTGACATTTTGACTTTTTTATGTTAGTATACATTTCGACGGCAACGAGTCGTCACGAAAAAAATTTTTTTGAATCAAGAAATAAAAATGAAATGAAAAATAAAAATTGAATGGAGTGAAAAATTATGGCAGGAGAAAAATTCACGGCAAAAGCGGGAGCTGCAATGCAGGAGGCTCAACAACTGGCGGCAATGAAATATCATCAAGAATGGAATTCGTTACATTTGCTGGCAATTTTATCAAGAGAACCTGAAGGATTGCTCGCGACAATATTTGATGATTGCAAAACAGATTTACCTATGTTGAAAGTTCGACTTGAAAAAGAATTAAATAAAATTCCGTCGGTACAGGGACAAGATCGGCTGACAATGGGCGTGGATATGGCAAGAGTAATAGGAAAAGCAAAAGAATACTCCGCGTCAATGAAAGATGATTACATCAGCACGGAGCATTTACTTTTATCATTGGCAACCGATGGCAAGGAAGAAGTTCAGGAAATTTGCAAAGAATTTAAATTGACGAAGGAAAATATACAAAATTCAATCAAGACGAATCGAAAACAAAATGTAAACAATGACAATCCCGAAGAAAATTATCAAGCATTATCGAAATACGGAAGAGATTTAACAAATGCGGCACGAACGGGAAAACTTGATCCTGTAATAGGACGAGATGAGGAAATTCGTCGAACGATAGAAATTTTATCGCGGCGTACAAAAAATAATCCGGTATTAATCGGAGAGCCGGGAGTCGGAAAAACTGCAATAGTCGAAGGTTTGGCACGTCGAATTGTAGCCGGAGACGTTCCCGAATCATTAAAGCATAAAATTTTATACGCACTTGATATGGGAAGTTTGGTGGCAGGTGCAAAATTTCGCGGCGAATTTGAAGAACGTTTAAAATCGGTTTTGAATGAAATTGTAAAATCTGACGGACAAATTTTGTTGTTCATTGATGAAGTTCATACAGTCGTCGGAGCAGGAGCGGCTGAAGGAGCAATGGACGCGGGAAATATTTTAAAACCGATGCTTGCTCGCGGTGAATTGAGATGTATCGGCGCAACAACTCTGAATGAATATCGAAAATATATTGAAAAAGATACTGCACTTGAAAGAAGATTTCAGCCGGTAATGGTAGGAGAACCGACAGTTGAAGATACAATTTCAATATTGCGCGGACTCAAAGAAAGATACGAAGTACATCACGGAGTACGAATAAGAGATGCGGCGTTGGTAAGTGCGGCGACCTTATCGGACAGATATATTTCAGACAGATTTTTACCTGATAAAGCAATCGATCTTGTTGATGAGGCGGCAGCAAAATTAAGAACCGAAATTGAATCATTGCCGGCACCGATTGATGAAATTCGCAGAAAAATAATGCAGCTTGAAATTGAAGAACAGGCATTAAAAAAAGAGACTGATGAAGCCTCAATGGAAAAAGTTCAAAAAATATCTGTCGAAAAATCTCAACTTCAGGAAGAAGAAAGAAATCTGCGTGAAAAATGGGAAGACGAAAAACAATCAATCCTGCGAGTTCGAGAAGTAAAAAAAGAAATTGACGAAGTAAACAATCAAATGGCACAGGCTGAAAGAGTTTACGATTTAAATAAATTATCTGAATTGAAATACGGAAAACTTCCTGAATTGCAAAATAAATTAAAATCAATCGAGGCAGAAATTGCAAAGCAGTCAAAAGGCGAAAAATTGTTGAAAGAAGAAGTAGGCGAAGAAGATATTGCAAGAGTGGTAAGCCGTTGGACAGGAATCCCCGTTTCAAAAATGATGACAGGCGAACGCGAAAAATTATTGCATTTAGAAGATACATTGCATGAAAGAGTAGTCGGACAAGATGAGGCAGTCACGGCAGTAAGCGAGGCAATATTGAGAGCAAGAGCCGGAATAAAAGATCCGAATCGTCCGATAGGTTCATTTATATTTCTCGGACCGACAGGCGTAGGAAAAACCGAACTTGCAAAAACATTGGCTGAAGCACTTTTTGATGATGAACGTTCAATGATTCGTATCGACATGTCCGAATATATGGAGAAACATTCGGTTGCAAGATTGATAGGAGCTCCTCCGGGATATGTCGGCTATGATGAAGGCGGTCAACTTACAGAGGCTGTGCGTCGTCGTCCTTATTCGGTTATTCTGCTTGACGAAATTGAAAAAGCTCATCGCGATGTTTTCAATGTCCTTCTGCAAATTCTTGATGATGGTCGATTGACTGACGGAAAAGGTCGCGTTGTCAATTTCAAAAATACCGTTATCATTATGACAAGCAATCTCGGTTCACACGAAATTTTGAGCAGTAAAAATTTTGAAGAGGCAGACAAAGCCGTCAAGGAACTTTTAAAGAATTACTTCAGACCCGAATTTTTGAATCGAATTGATGATATAATTGTGTTCAAAGGTTTGGCGAAGGAACAAGTTAAATCCATTGCTGAAATTCTTCTTAAAAATTTAAGTTCAAGATTGGAGAAACAAATAAAAATAAAATTGACATGGAGCAATGCAGCGATAGAAGGACTTGCAGATCAAGGATTCGATCCCAATTTCGGCGCAAGACCTCTGAGAAGATTTTTATCTCACACAGTCGAAACCGAATTGTCAAAATTGATAATCGGCGGACAAATCAAAGAAAATGAGACAGTTCAAATTGATTTCGACGGCAAAAATTTTCTCTTTAAAAAAACTCCTAATCTGACAAAATAATTAATAAAGCAAAATTAATTCAAATTGAATAAAAAAAATCCTCTGCGTCAATCATTAACGTCAAAGGATTTTTATTTTTTTATATTAATTATATTTCTTGTGATTTGTTCGACGTAAGCTGAATATTGTTGCCGACAAATTTTTTCAAAAATTCTTCATCTGCTGATTTGTAATTGACAGCGACTGAATTATCCTCATTGAGAATTGAATTAAGTTGCGAATTATTGCTGATTATGAAATTATCATCTTCGATAAACCAATGTTCCTCAAAATTCCTTGAATTGTTAATCGTTACAGATTTGTTTTTTGCATTCTTTAGAAGAATGGAGCCGTTACCTACTTTTATTCTGACATCATTTCCTACAGTTGATTTGGTATAATTTGAGCCTGTGATTTTAATTTTATCTCCGTTTGAATAATCGGCAACAACATCGTTACCGTCACCGTTTGCATAAACAAAAACATCATTGCCTGAGCCGCCTGTTAAAGTATCGTTGCCTTTTCCGCCGCTCAGAGTATCTGCTCCCAAATCGCCGAAAATTTTATCATTTCCTGCATTACCGAAAATAGAATCATTACCTGATCCGCCATAAATTGTATCTATACTTTTTCCGCCAAGAATTAAATTATTTCTTGCATTTCCGTTTATTCGAATTGCATTTGTTCGAGAAGAAGCATTAATTGTTACGACTGATGAAGTTGCAACTGCAGGAGAATTTGTTGAATTATTTATCGTGAGAGTTTTGGAGTTATTTGTCGATGAATTTGATTTTGTTGTCGAAGTTGAAGAATTGTTTTTATTCGTTGAATTTGATGAAGAATTATTTTTTGTACCTGAAATATTAACGAAACCGCTTGAATAATTTTTTAATCTGATTGAACCTGAACCAACTTTAACTATAGTATCAGATCCGCTTCTTTGAGTTGAGTATGTGCC
>CAJOPN010000139.1 GCA_905236285.1 uncultured Selenomonadaceae bacterium
CCGACAATTTCAGCTTTATTTTTGATAAGTTCATTCAAAAAAATATATGATGATTCAACGCAGCCGATAAAAATAATTTTTTTCATTTATTCAACTCCTTTGAGATCGTAAAAACTTTTCTTTAAATCTATATTTTCTTTCAATAAAAATTCGGATATAACGTCGACAATTTTGCTTGATGAATTTCCATCGCCGTACGGATTCAGCATTTCGTTAAGTAAACCTGAAGAATTCATTTCTTTTGCCTTTTGAATTGCACTTATTATATCTTGTGAATTTGGTTGGCAATCAATAATGCTTTTTGCCTTAATACGACCTTTTTGACGTTCACCAATATTAATTGTTGGAATTTTAAACGACGGAGTTTCAATAATGCCGCTTGAAGAATTACCGATAACCATTGATGCATATTTCATCGCACTCAAATATTTAAGTGAGCCGAGTGAATCAATCAAAATGCAATTATCATTTCCGGCGACAAATTTTTTGAAAAGTTCATTTATAATTCTTCCTTCGGCATCGGCATTTGCTTTGGTGATTATAAATTTCATGTTTTTGAAAAATTTTAAAGCATTAATCAATTCGATTGTTTGCTGTTGTGAAGTTTGAATTTCCAAAGTCACGGGATGAAAAGTAACGATTGCATAATCTTTATCCAATGAAAAATTTAATTCCTGCTCCAAAACTTTTTTGTCAAGCAATTTCATATTCAAAGCATTTTCAACGCCAACCGCTCCGACATTGAAAACACGTTCAGGCGATTCTCCCAACTGAATCACACGATTTCTGTAAGGTTCTGTAGAGGTAAAATGCAAAAAGCTCATTTTTGTTATACAATGCCTGTACGTTTCATCGAGAATTGCAAAAGTAGCTTCACCTCCATACAAATGAAATATCGGAATCCTTTCATTTATCGCTGCACAACATACGGCAAAAGTTTCATAACGATCGCCGAGCACCAATAAAGCATCAATTTTATTATCCGAAAAATAATCTGCAAAATTTATTAATGCCAATCCCATAGTTTTAGTTATAGATGCAGGAGTATCCGAACTCAAAAGAATTTCTACTTTTTTATCAATATTAATTCCGTCTTGTTCAATTTCTTTGTATGTAAGACCAAATTCAGGCGATAAATGCATTCCCGTAACCAAAATTTTTGTATTAAAGTTTTTATTTAATTTAAGTTTCTTTATTACCGGTGCAAGTAATCCATATTCTGCTCTTGTCGCTGTCAATACCGCTATATTTTTCATTAAAAATTTCCCTCATTCAATTTTTTTATAATACGAGCAGGAACACCGTATACTTTGACATTATCCGGAATATCATTTACAACGACGCTTCCTGCTCCGATTAAAACATTTTTTCCGATACTTATTCCTTGAATTATTGAACTTCCTGTTCCGATATGACTTTTTTCGCCGATTTTAACATTTCCTGAAAGAGTGCAGCCGGGTGCAATATGAACATGAGAACCTATTTTGCAGTCGTGGTCAATTGATGTTTTAGTATTTATTATTGAATTTTCTCCGATTGCACTTCCTGCATTTATAACAGCTCCTGCCATAATTTGAACGCCTTCGCTAATTTTTACTCTTGAAGAAATTATTGAATTTTTATGAATCACATGACGAAAAGAATATCCCAAAGATTTAAATTTATTAAAAATTTTACATCGCAAATTCATCACGCCAACTGATCCGATTCCGTTAATCAATTCAATTTTTTCAGGCGAATAATTTTTTATATCATCGTCCGTACCGATTACAGGAATTTTAAATACCCCCCCCCCTAGTTGTGCAGTCGAATTATCAAAAATTCCGATAATATTCATATCTTGTTCCAAAATCATATCAAGCAAAACTTTTGCATGTCCTCCTGCTCCGAGAAGTATTATTGATTTCTCATTCATAAAAAAATTCCCCTTTTAAATTAAATAATTTCGTCTTCTTTGTAATCTCGTTTAGATTTTTTTCCCAATAAATCATAATATTTCATCGGACTGATTCCCGTTGCCGGTCTTTTAATTGTGAGATTTTCTTTCGTGAAAACTTCTCCTTCTTTTATATCACAATTTGCAATTAAACTTTTGCGGACAATCTCTATATTTCTATACTCTCTTTCAGTAGGAATCTTTATACCGTCGCCGATACTCTTTTCAATTTGTCTGATTCCTTCAACCATTGCTTTCAATTCATTTGGATCAAGTGATGCTTTATGATCTGGTCCGGGCAAATTTTTATCAAGCGTAAAATGTTTTTCTATAACAGTTGCTCCTCGTGCTGCTGCTGCCAATGAAATTGCAATCCCCGGCGTGTGATCCGAATAACCTGTCGGAAGATTGAAAGCATTTTTAATTGTATCAATCGCAGATAAATTTACTTCGTCGAAAGGAGTTGGATATTCGGTTGTGCAATGCATAAGCTGAATTTTTTCCTGCAGGATTCCTTTTTGTTGAGCCAAAGTGTAAGCACGAATGAAATCATACATTGATGACGGATCATCATCGCGCAAATATCCGAATGACAAAATTCCCAATGCCGTTTCAATTTCTCCGAGAGTACTCATTCCTGTTGATAAAATTATTTTTTTACCGCTTCGAGCCGCTTCAATTAAAAGCGGTGCATTATTTATTTCACCTGAAGGTATTTTTATTAAGTCCAATTTTAATTCATCAGTTAAAAAATGAAGTGCGTCAATCTCAAACGGTGTTGACAAAAATTTTATTCCGACATCTTCACAATGTCTTTTTAATTCTTTGAAAGCTTCAAACGGCAGCATAATTTTTTTTATCATTTCAAGCTGATTTTCGTCAGCATCGGTAGTTACTTTTTGATAAGCTGCTTTCTCGGCATATCTGGATACAACCATTTCAGGTATTGCTGTTTGAAATTTTACAATATCGGCATTTGCTTTTTTGGACTCATCAATCAATTTATGTGCCAAATTAATATCACCGTTATGATTGACTCCCGCCTCTGCAATTATTAAAATTTTTTTCATCTGTTAATGACTCCTTTGATATATTAGTGGTATTTCCGACATGATTGCCGAAAACAAAAATATTATTTTTAATTTTTTTCTTAGGAAAAGTTCCGATTGCAATTTCGACATTCGATCCTATTTTTGATCCTTGCAACATTGAAGCATTTGCTCCTATCATAATTTCATTTCCAATTTCGGAATCACCGTTTATCATTGCACCTGGCCCGACGATTATATTGTCACCTGTTACAGTACCATGTCCTATTAAAGAATAAACATTCAAATAAACGTAATTACCGATTGAAGCATCA
>CAJOPN010000140.1 GCA_905236285.1 uncultured Selenomonadaceae bacterium
AAAGAACAGTTGAAATAAAAGTCGGCGACGATATGCGCGAAATTATGAATTATGAAATTTTGGTTGAGGATGATAAAATTATTGCAATCAGAAATTAATAAAAAAATAATAATCGGAAAAATCGGAGCGGCAAGAGGTTTAAACGGCGAATTAAAATTGATTCCGCTGACGGATTTTGAAAATCGCTTTGAAAATCTTCGACAAGTTGATGTTGACGGAAAAATTTTAAAAATTGATTACGTCAGGCAAATCGGCGGCAATCTCATAATAAAATTTGTCGAATACAATAATCGTGAGGCTGCACAGAAACTGACAAATAAAATGTTGAAAGTTGATAAATCAGCAGCCGCTCCTCTCTCCGACGGCGAATTTTATACTTTTGACATAATCGGTCTGAATGTTTTTAATCTCAATGATAAAAAATTGGGAGAAGTAATTGAAGTTTTAAAAACCGGCAGTAATGATGTATTCGTCACCAAATCCGAAGACGAACGCGAAATTTTAATTCCGGCATTAAAAAAAGCAGTAAAAAAAATTGACATTGAAAATAAAATTATGATTGTCGATGAAAGCGCATTTGAGGAATTTAATTAAATGGAGGATAAATTATTAATGAAAAAATTTGTTGAATTTGCGAAAGATATTTTATCAAATACATATGAGAATATTTTAACTTCATTGATAAATTCTCATGTACCGGCTGCAATTTTTTCTTTGAATTATGATGAAGAAAAATTTAAAAAGCAAGCTGATACTTTAAAAAATTACGGCATTAATATGCAATACATAATCACTTTGAATGATGATAATTTTGATGAAGAGATAGAAACAGTAGAAGTAGGGGGGGGGGGTATACTCTTATTGATTTAAAAAAAATTCCTGATCTTTCGGCAAATGGCAAATTAAAAGTAATTTTTGCTGATATAGGAAATTTTGCAACGCCCGGATTGTTGGATTATTTTCAAATGAACTCTCTCATCTCAATTGAATTTTTAAATTTAAATTATGCTCGTTTATTACAAAATGTTTTCATTGCGAATTTAATAAATATTTATGAAACTTACGAAAGCTTGGATTCGATAGGAAAAGAAAATTATAAAGAGTATTGGATTGGCAGAATGTCGGGACGAATGGACAGTTATCACTATACAAATTCGCCTCAATATTTCGTTTCGGGATTTTTGCCTCTTAAAGATGAAATTGTAATTGACGGCGGTGCTTATGACGGAGCTACTGCACGTGAATTTTCATCTTGCGGCTGTAATGTTTATTCCTTTGAAATGAATGGCGAAAATTTTCCTCAATGTCTCGAAAGTGCTCAAAAATATAATTTTACAGTTGAAAATATGGGATTAAGTGAGAAAAAAGAAATTTTAAATTATTCCGGCGGAGGTACTTCAGGTTATTTGGATGTCAAAGGCGATAAAACTGCTCAAGTAATTGATATTGATTCTTATGTCTTGGAAAAAAATTTAAAAAAAGTCGATTTTATTAAAATGGATATTGAAGGTTCGGAATTAAGTGCACTTAGAGGTGCTTCAAATTCAATAACAAAATGGAAACCGAAAATGGCAATTTGCCTTTATCATAAATTGGAAGATTTGTGGCAAATTCCTCAATATATAAAATCTTTGCGCGGCGATTACGAAATTTCTATGCGTCATCATGCTACTGATGTAAAATATTATCCTGAAAGATTAAAAAAACTTTCCACGATTTTTAAATCAACTTCATTTTCAAAGACTTATTGGGAATTCGTTTTATATTGCCGCTGAAATAAAAAAATTAATTTAAAGAAAATATGAGAATAGATATTATAACTTTATTTCCCGAAATGTTTGCTCCGCTCAATGAAAGTATCATTAAGCGTGCACGTGAAAAAAATATTTTAAATATAAATTTGATTCAGCTCAGAGATTTTGCCTTCAACAAACACAACCAAGTTGACGATACACCTTTCGGCGGCGGCAGCGGAATGGTTTTAAAACCTGAACCGATGTTTCGAGCCGTTCGTTCCGTTTTAAAAGATTCTTTGCCAAATGAAAAGCGTCGTATTTTAATTATGGATCCGATCGGAAAAATTTTTAATCAATCGAAAGCAAAAGAACTTGCAGGATTTGATCAATTGATTTTTATTTGCGGACATTATGAAGGATTCGACGAAAGAATTTACGAATTGGCGGACGAAGCAGTTTCAATCGGCGAGTATGTTTTGACAGGCGGTGAACTTCCGGCAATGGTTATTATTGACGCAGTTGCAAGAATGTTGCCGAATGTTTTGGGTTCTGACGAATCGGCGAAAACTGATTCATTTTACAACGGCGGTGCAGGTTATCCTCAATACACAAAGCCGCGAGATTTTGAAGGTCGTCTTGTTCCCGAAATTCTTTTGAGCGGTCATCATGCCAAAATTGCCGAATGGAGACGACAGCAAAGTTTAATTAGAAAAAAATAAAATGCAGATTCAAAATTTTTACGAATTTGCATTTTTTTAATTGGCAATCAACAATTTTAATTCATGACAATCTTTTTATTTTAATATCAAAAAATCCTCTGCGTCAATCATTAACGTCAAAGGATTTTTATTTTTAATCTTTCAAATTTTTAATTACATTTTTCATAACATCGGCAATATTTTCTTTAGTAAAACCGTATTTTTTGAAAAGCTCGGCAGCAGGAGCGGAAGAACCGAAAGATTGCATTGTAACTGCTGCACCGTCAAGTCCGACATAACTTCCCCAGCCGTAATTTGCCGCCGCTTCAACCGCAACTCTCGCTCTTATTTTTTTCGGAAGAATTTTTTCTTTGTATTCATTACTTTGAAGTTCAAAAATTTCTGCACAAGGCATACTCACAACGCGAACATCAATATCATCTTTCAAAAGTTCTTTTTGAGCATCGAGAGCAACCGAAACTTCAGAGCCTGTTGCGATCAAAATTCCGTCAAAATTTTCCTTCTGCGATTCCGAAATTACATAAGCACCCTTTAATGCTTTTTCGCTGTTTGAGCCTTCAATTTGCGGCAAATTCTGACGAGTCAAAACCAAAGCTGTCGGATTTTCGTTACTGCTTATTGCCGCATACCAGCCTGCCGCCGTTTCAGTTGCGTCTGCCGGTCTGAATACGTGAAAGTTCGGCAATGATCTTAGCATTGTCAACTGTTCAATCGGCTGATGAGTGGGACCGTCTTCACCGACTCCTATTGAATCGTGAGTGAAAACGTAAATCAAAGGAATTTTCATCATCGCCGAAGTTCTCAGCATAGGTTTCATATAATCGCAAAATACAAAAAACGTTCCTATGTAAGGACGAATTCCGCCATGAAGATACATTCCCATTGCCGCCGCCGCCATTGCAAATTCTCTTACGCCGTAATGAATATTTCTGCCGCCGTAATTTTCTTTGGTGAAAAATTCAATGTCCTTCATAATCGTTTTGTTCGACGGTCCGAGATCGGCACTTCCTCCAATTAAATTAGGAATAATATTTTTAATTTTTTCTATCATACTGCCGGAACTTGCACGAGTTGCCTCAGGTTTATCGTTGACTGTCCAGAATTCTTTATTGTTAAGAAGATTTTCGACATCAATCGGCGAATGATATTTGTCCCAAAGATTTTTTTCATCGGGATATTTTTTTATATATTCTTGAAAAAGTTTATTCCATTCTTCTTCGGCATCTTCACCGTTTTTAACGAATTGAGCGCAATAATTATAAACTTCTTGAGGAATATCAAAAGATGTTTCGATATTATGCCAGCCCAAAAATTTTTTAAGTTCTTTGACATTTTCCTCGCCGAGAGGTTCTCCGTGAGAATTTGCCTTACCTTGTTTTGCGGGACAGCCATAACCGATTTGAGTTTTAACGGTTATAAAAGACGGTTTATTTTTTTCAGCTTTAGCCTCTTCAATCGCTTTTCCGATTGCGTCAATGTCATTTCCGTCTTCAACTGTCAATGTTTGAAATCCAAATGCTTCAACTTTTTTTGAAACGTCTTCAGTAAATGTTAAATCCGTTCCGCCTTCGATTGAAATTTGATTGCTGTCATAGAGAACAATCAATTTTGACAAACCGAGATGACCTGCAAGCGAAAACGCCTCTGAAGAAATACCTTCCATCAGACAGCCGTCACTACAAAGAACATATGTATAATGATCGACAATATTAAAATCAGGTTTATTGAAAATTTTTGCAAGATGAGCTTCTGCCATAGCCATACCGACTGCCATACCTATACCGCTGCCGAGAGGTCCTGTCGTAGCCTCAACTCCTGGTGTCAAACCGTATTCGGGATGACCTGCAGTAATTGCTCCGTTTTGTCTGAAATTTTTTATATCGTCCAAAGTCAAACCGTATCCGAAAAAATGTAAAAGCGAATACAGCATTGCGCTGGCATGACCTGCTGACAAAACAAATCTGTCACGATTTTCCCATTTCGGATTCTTGCCGTTGTGTTTCATATGGTGAGCCCAAAGTTCGTAAGTCATCGGCGCGGCTCCCAACGGCATCCCCGGATGTCCCGATTTTGCCTTTTGAATTGCATCTGCAGATAAAATTCTTATCGCATTAATGCAAGTCATATCATTTTTATTACTCATTAAAGAGTCTCCAATCATTAATTTTTAAAGCCCTCCGACTTTTTTAATTCTAACAACTTTTTATAATTCAACACTTTTTCAAAAATTCCTGTAAAAAATTTTTTCACGCAAAATATTTCTTTCAAAAAAATTTTTTTACATCGAAATTTTATTTTTTAAAAATCAAAAAAGACTCGCATGAGCGGTGCGAATCTTTTTTCAAGCGTATGTGTATTATATTTTAGGAGAGCTTAACGAAAGCTGAAGTAAATATAGCATAATTGATAATCATTGTCAAGTAATTTTGAGAATTTTTATCAAAAATTTTTTTAAACTTCTAAAAATCTTTTTAATGAAATTGTACTGCCGATTGTTCCGATTATCATGCCTGAAATTATTAATGCAACCGTTAAATAATTTACGAAAGGATATTGAGGCATCAGCGGAAAAAATGTCAGAGTGCTGTAAATTTTGGCGACCATTGCTGAATAAAAACTTCTCAAAGAAATTGCGGCAAATCCTCCGCCGATAAATCCTAATGCCATTCCTTCCAAAATAAACGGAATACGAATAAACCAATCGGTTGCGCCGACATATTTCATAATTGCAATTTCTTTTCGTCGAGCAAAAACCGTTAAGCGAATTGTATTTGAAATTATAAAAATCGTTGCGCCGGTAAGAAGAATCATTAAAATAAATCCGAATAACCTCAAAAGCCGCGTCATGTCAAATAAATGTGAAGCTACATCTTGACCGTATTTTGCTTCGTCAACTCCGTAAAGATCAGCGATTGCCTCCGCCGTCGATTGAACCTGTTCAGGTTTTTTCACGGTTACGTCATAAGAATTTGGAAGAGGATTACTGTCGCCGAGTGCCTCCAAAATATATTTTTGATCGCCGAGTCTTTCCTCAAGTCTTTTTTTTGCCTGTTCACGCGGAATATATTCTATCTTCGCAATTCCGTTCATGTCTCGCATCATCTGTTCAACTTCGGCTCGTCCTTCCTCGGTCAATGCGTCATTCAAATAAACTGCAATTTGTACCTGCGATTCAAGTTCCGATGCCAATCTCGTCATATTCAAAACTATCATTAAAAACATTCCGAGAATGAAAAGTGAAACTGCTACCGTTCCGATTGACGCAAATGTCATCCAGCGATTTCTTATCATTGAAATTATTACTTCACGAACGAAATATTCACTTGTCCGTATTTTCATTTCAATTATCCTCGTATGCTCTGACGCGAAGATTTAAACCGCGTTCATCACAAATTTTTCTGCATTGTTCAATTTCTTCCTCGCTCGTCACATGATCGACAATCGTCAAAACTACTTTCGGAACATATTTTTTCATATGTTCGGCAAATTTCAACATTGCCTCATAAGATTGCAAACCGTATTTCGCACGTGTCAATTTAAAATATCTTTCGGCAGTCGCGGCATTCAGACTGATTGATACAACGTCCAAAATTTTTTCAAAATCCGCCGCAATTTCTCTTCCATGTGCAAGTTCTCCAAGTCCGTTTGTATTTAACCGCGTCGGCACGTCCGGAAAATTCTTTTTGACGAATTTCAGCGATTCAATCAATTCATTCAATCTGAGAGTAGGTTCCCCAAATCCGCAAAAAACTATTTCATTTACAAATTCTTTCGGAACTTTCAAGATCTCTGAAAAAATTTCGTCCAGTGTCGGCTCATTCTTCAGCCAAAGTGATGACGATTCAGCCATTTGTTTTTTTTGACGCAGACAAAATACGCAGTCGCAATTACATTGATTTGTAATATTTATATAAAGTCCGCGTTTGTTTACGGAATCAATTTTTAAACTTTCTTCAAAAGGAAAATATTTTCCACCTTTGTGAGTAGCGTAAGCTATCAAATTTATCACTCCAAAATTAAAACCACCTTCAAAGAATTATCTCAAAAGGTGGCTTTTCATTCCAAACATTTAAAAAATTTTTTCGTTGAATTAAAGCTCTGCAGGCAATGAAATACTGCGTTGAACTTTTTCGGAACGAAGGCAGCGGGTGCATACATTGATACGTTTAATTTCACCGTTGACCACCGCACGAACACGTTGAATATTCGGTTTCCATTTACGTTTTGTTCTCAAATGTGAATGGCTGACATTCATTCCGCTCATTTTACCTTTATGACAAATTTCACAATAAGCTGACACACTTATCACACCTTTCATAATCAACATTAAAGTATGATAGCAAATACTCTTTGATTTGTCAATCTTTTATTTATTTTTATCAATCAGGCAATTTGTCCATCGTTTTTAAATTTGTTCCGTCAAGAAAAATTATTTCGTCAATTTCTGCTTGCAACTGACTTCTTCGCATTCCGTGTTTCATAATATTTACATCGCCTCGAACGAACGGATTTAAAACTTTATCAATATTGAAAGTCTGTAAGCCTTGAGGATGATATGCCATGTCGATTGTGAAAGGTGCGGCGTTTTCTCTTTCCTGTCCGTCGTCAACCAAAATTTTGCCGACAATTTTAGACAATGGTTTTGATGATTTTACTTCTGCTTTCATTGCAATTTTGAGTGTCTGAGAAAATCCGTATTCATCGCCTTCACCTATTCGCGCCGTAAGTTCTTTTATTTGTATTATGTCGTCCATTTGATTCCTTATCGGTGCATTCAGTTGATCCAATTTTTTTGCAAGTGCACGTTTCAAAGATCGATTATAATCCTCAAATCCTTTTGCTCCGACTATTTTCCAAGTATTTTTTTCGATTCGTTCAAGATCCAATTCCAAATCGAATGTGAAATTTAATTTTGTATTTTTGAAATTGACGACGGCAGTTGCAGTATCTCCCGTGAAAACAGGCTTGCTCATTCCTGCAATCACGCACGAATTTATATCTGAATGTTTGAGCCAGCGTTGAGCGTCAGTTTGAGCGGGATTCGGCAATGTTATTTTTCCGCTTTGAATGTATTCGTCAACCGCCTTCTTCGTGACGTTAATGAAATCCGGCTTGAGTTGATTGTTATAAACATCAGCAACTGCCTGAACCGAATAAGCCGTCGTATCTTGATTTAATTTTTCGGTTAAAATTTCTTCCGCCGCTTTGTCGAGAATTTTGTCAACATCAACCAAATGATAAAATTCTTCAACATGGTGTTCGCTTATCGTGTTACGAATTATTTTAAGTGCATTGGTCGGCGATTTTTTTATTTGCGAATATCCGATAAATGCTCCGATCGCAATCGTACAAATTAAAAAAATTATCAGCAGTATCCATTTTTTCATTATTTGAACTCTCTTTCTCAAATCAAAAAAACTTCTTTCAAAAATTTTTCGGCATTGATTAATTTTTTCCTTCTAATGATTGACTTTAAATAAAAAGTATGATAGATTTATGAAAAACTGAAAAATTGGTGAAATGGAGGAGAAAAGTTTGAAATTGCAAGGTATATTGTTTAAAATTTTCTTATTATCAATCGCATTTATTTTTTTGTGCAATATTAAATTTGCAAATGCTCAAGTTTTGACTCAACCTGCTGTCGGAACAATTTCGACACTTAATGAAGGTACAGATAGAATAATGGAAATGATTGACAAAGAAATTGAAAAGGAAAAAAATTTGTCAAAAAAATCCAAAGAAAAAAAATCCGACATTAAATTTGAAAAAGAGAAAACCGATGTTGAAACATTTTATCCCGTAACTGAAATGTTGAAAGAAAATAAAAACGAAACTGAAAAAGAAATATTGGAAAATAAAAATGATACAGCGGCGAAAACAAAAATTATCGCGGCAATCGGCGGCGGCGTTGAAAAAGTTAATACGGATAACGGCGGCGAAATAAAAAATAAAATCGGCGGAGCAGACATCGCTTATATTCGTGAATTAAAAACAACTTCGGGAACATTGACAGTCGGCGGCGTGATTGATTACAGTCATAATAATTTTGAGTCCGATTCTTATATTGACGGCGATGGAAAAATTAAAGCAATAACCGCAGGTATAGTTGCAAAACAGAACAGAGATGACGGTGTTTATTATGAAGGCAGCGTAAGAATGGGACACGCAAAGACAAATTTAAATTCAGCCTCAGGTTTTGATTATGACGAATCGGCAAAAGTTTATGCAGGTCATATAAAAGCAGGTAAAAATATAAAAATGAGTGAAAAAAATAGTGTCGATATTTACGGCACTTATAATTTTGCTCATCAAGACGGAATAAATGTAAAAACATCCTCGAACGGAAAATATGAATTGGATACAATAACCGGCAATAAATTAAAAGTCGGCTGCAGAATGTCAACTAAAGTTCGCAACGGAAAAATTTATTACGGAATTGCTTATCAGCATGAATTGAGCGCAAAAGTTAAAGCAAAAAGCGAAGATAATGAACCGCATTTTTCAAAGGCAAAAGGTGGCAGCGGATTATTGGAACTCGGATATAAAATTTCAGCCGATAAAAACGATTCATTAAATCTTAATTTGAACGCAACAGGTTTTGCAGGTCGTCAAAAAGGTGTTATTTTTCAGTTACAACTTTCAAAATCATTCTGATTTTTAATACGGTTTTGATGTTCAATCCAAACAATCAATACTGAAATATCTGCAGGTGATACTCCAGAAATTCTGCTTGCTTGTCCTATTGAGCGAGGTTGTATTTTCGATAACTTTTCTCTTGCCTCTGAACGCAAATTTAATATTTCTTTATAAGGTATACCTTCAGGAATTAATCTTGATTCTAATTTTTCAATTTTCATTGCCAATTCGGATTGTTTTTTGATATATCCTTCATAGAAAAAATTTGTATTGACTTGATAACGTGCAGTATCAGATATTTTTGGAAGATCAAAATATTTTTGAAGTTTTTCGTAAGATATTTCAGTTCTTCGAAGAAGATCACTTAACGGCATGACGGAATTTATTTCACTGATTCCGATTGAATTAAGTTTTTCATTGGTTTCACGATTCGGTGTCAAAATAATTTCATTTAAACGATCGGTTGCTGATTTGATTTCGGCTTTTTTAATTTGCAGACGATTCCAGCGTTCATCGGATACGAGACCGACGCGGCGACCGTGTGGAGTAAGTCGAATATCGGCATTGTCCTGACGCAATAATAATCTGTATTCTGCTCGTGATGTCATCATTCTATACGGCTCTTGTGTTCCTTTTGTCACAAGATCATCAATCAGCACTCCTATATATCCTTCGGTACGTTTTAAAATTAAAGGCTCTTCATTTTTTACAAACATAGCTGCATTTATTCCTGCTATTAATCCTTGTGCTGCTGCTTCTTCATATCCCGATGATCCGTTTGATTGTCCGGCTGAAAAAAATCCTGTTATACCTTTAAATTCTAATGTTGATTTTAATTGCAGCGGATCAATGCAATCATATTCAATCGCGTAGCCGGGGCGCATTATTTTTACATTTTCCAAGCCGGGTATTGTGTGCAAAAATTCTATTTGTACGTCCATCGGCATACTTGTTGACATTCCTTGTACATAAAACTCTTGTGTATGCAATCCTTCCGGCTCTAAAAATAATTGATGTCGTTCCTTATTTGGAAACATTATTATTTTTGATTCGATTGAAGGGCAGTATCGCGGTCCCGTTCCTTCTATTATTCCGTTTGCCATTGGTGCGCGATGAAGATTTTTTCTTAAAATTTCATGCGTCTTTTCATTCGTATATGTAAGATAACAAAAAGTTTTGTTTTTCACAGGCGTATCTGTCATAAACGAAAAACTTTGTATATTTTCGTCACCGGCTTGAAGTTCCATTTTTGAAAAATCGAGCGTTCGAGCATCAACTCTTGCAGGTGTACCTGTCTTAAATCTCATAAATTTAACACCGAGTTCTTTTAATGAATCCGATAAATTTATTGCGGCTCTCTGTCCGTTCGGTCCGCCCTTATATGTAGTTTCTCCTATTATTATTTTGCCGTTTAAATATGTCCCGGAGGCTAAAATTACAGTTTTGCCTTCAAAAAATTCGCCTGTTTCAGCCTCAACGCCGATAACTTTTTCATTTTCAACGACAACTCTTTCAATCAAAACTTGTTTTATATCAAGATTATTTGTATTCTCGCAAACTTCTTTCATTGCTACTTGATAAATTTTTTTGTCTGCCTGCGCTCTCAATGCTCTAACTGCTGCACCTTTGCTTGTATTCAGCATACGAAATTGAATACAAGTTTCATCTGCAGTTATTCCCATTTGTCCTCCCAATGCATCTACTTCACGGACAAGGTGACCTTTTGCCGGTCCTCCGATTGACGGATTGCATGGCATCATTGCTATATTTTCTAGTGATAAAGTCGTCATCAGAGTTTTGCAGCCTATTCTCGCCGATGCCAATGCCGCTTCTATTCCTGCATGTCCCGCTCCTATCACTATTACGTCATATTTTCCTGCTTTAAACATTTTTTAAACCTTTCATTTTCACATTTATAAATTATTTTCCTACACAAAATTTTGAAAAAATTTCATTTACAATTTCATCGCTGACTGATTCTCCCGTCAATTCATCCAATGCTTGAAGTGCCGAGCGTAAATCTATTGAAATTAAATCCGTTTCTATATTCAATTCCAACGCTTTTTTTGCATCCGTAACATGATTTTTTACTCTTTTTAAAATTTCCAATTCGCGAGCACTTTTTATAAAATTCAATTCATTACTCAAATTATTTATTTTTTTCAATATATTTTTATATAATTCGTTAATTCCTGTTCCGTTTTTAACTGAAATTTTTGTTGGATTGAATTTTTGTAATTTATTTTTTTCAATCTCCGTCGGCAAATCTGATTTTGTCATCAATATTATTGCATTTTTTCCGTCAATGAATTTTAAAATTTCTTCGTCTTCTTCGTCAAATTTTCTTGAACCGTCGAAAAGTGCCAGGATCAACGCTGCTTTGTTTGCAAAATTTTTACTTCTTTCTATTCCGATTTGTTCAATTTTGTCTTCTGATTTATGTATTCCTGCCGTATCTACTATTTTTAAAAGTATACCGTTAAAATTTACATATTCTTCAATAGCGTCTCGCGTTGTACCGGGTATTTCAGTAACTATTGATTTTTCTCTCTTTGACAAGAAATTTAACAAACTGGATTTTCCAACGTTCGGCTTTCCTATTATTACCGTTTCGATTCCTTCTCTTAATATTTTTCCCTTCGCTTCTGTTTTCAATAATTCGTCAATTTCATTTACAATTAAATCAATACTTTTATTTATTTCGTTGATTGTAATTTCATCAATGTCATCTTCAGGAAAATCTATTACTGCCTCAATATGTGAAATAACATTCAAAATTTGTTGTTTTACCTTGTAAATTTCATCTGTCATTTTGCCTGACAATTTTTCTTCGGCAATTTTTAATGCTTCTGTCGTTTTCGCTTGAATGATGTCCAATACTGCCTCAGCCTGCGATAAATTCAATCTTCCGTTTAAAAACGCTCTCTTTGTAAATTCGCCGCGTTCTGCCAATCTCGCTCCACATTCCAGAGTTCTTGTCAATATTTTTTCCAATGCCGCCGCACTTCCGTGACATTGAAATTCTATTACATCTTCACGCGTATAAGAATTAGGCGCACGCATTATAAAGGTCAGTACTTCATCAATTACATTTTTTTTGGAATCAAAAATTTTGCCGTAAACTATTTTTCGATTTTCAATTTTTGATAATTTTTTCCCATTTATATCTTCAAAAATTTCATCTGCAATTTCTATCGCTCGTTCGCCGCTCATTCTTACTATTCCGATTGCCGATTCGCCTACGGCTGTCGATATTGCGCTTATCGTTTCTTCTTGTATCATAAAAATTTTTCTCCCGCAAAATAAAAGAGTTCTCTGCTGACTCTTCATCAGCCCGACAACTCCTCCAATTAATAAAATTAAGATATACCTTTATTTTTTCGGCGATATGATTATGTAACGATACGGCTCCTCGCCTTTGCTATACGTTGTTATTTTTTCATCATCTTGCAATGACGTATGAATTATTTTTCTTTCATATCTGTTCATCGGTTCAAGTTTTACCGATTGATTCATTCTTATCGCTCTGTCGGCAAGATTTCTGGCCAAATTTTGAAGTGTTTCGGCACGACGTTTTCTGTAATTTTCAACATCAACTATGAAATGTACTTTGTCGCCGCCGTTTCGATTTGCCGCAAGATTTACCAAATACTGCAAAGCATCCAAAGTTTGACCGTGTTTTCCTATCAATATTCCTAAATTTTCGCCGCAGACATTAAAAACATGTACATCTCCAGCTGATTCGGATTCAATTTTTACTTCAAGCTGCATATCCCTAAATACATCTTGCAAAAACTTCATTGCGACTTCAATCGTTTTATTGTCACTGCCATCATCTTTCGGCTTTTTTTCAATTTTTTCTTTTACATCATCTTTTTCAACTACATTTTCTTTTTCTTCAATCTTCTTATCAATCGGCTTTTCATTTTCGGTATTTTTTTCGCCATTTTCTTTAATTGTAACTCGAACCTTTGCCGGTTTTGAGCCTATTAATCCCAAAAATCCTTTCGATGCCTCTTCTATAATTTCGTATTCAACTTCATTTTCTTTTGCGCCGAGTTCTTCCAATGCTGCTTTTAACGCATCTTCAACGGTTTTTGCGGATTTTTCAATTACTTTCGCCACTCAAGCAGCCTCCTTATTTTCTTTCGTTATATCTTCTCGTGACAGCCACCATTGCTGAATTATTTGCACAATATTCATCGTTACCCAATACAAAACCAATCCTGCAGGAAAATTTAAACTGATCCAGCCGATAAACAGCGGCATGATTATCATCAACATTTTTGTCTGCGAATTTGAATCCGTCATTGACATTTTTTGTTGCAGAAAAGTTGTCAACGCCGAAAGTACCGGCAAAATATACAAAGGATCGGTTTGCGACAAACTCGGCAACCACAAAAATGAAGGTTCTGCTCCGCCGTAATCAAAATTGAAAAGTGCGTAATACATTCCCATCAATATCGGCATTTGAATCAGCATCGGCAGACAACCTGCAAGCGGATTTACTCCCGCGTCTCTGTAAAGTTCTGCAAGTTTCTGCTGCATTACCTGCGGATTATTTTTATATTTTTCCTGCAATTTTTTCATTTTCGGCTGCAAAATTTGCATTGCTCTCATAGATTGAATTTGTTTAGCCGTCAACGGATACAATACTATCTTAATCAATATCGTCAACAAAATTATTGCAAGTCCGTAACTGCCAAATCCCAAACTTTTCGTAATTGTATAGAAATTTTCTATAAAAAAATGCAAAAGGTTTTCGATCGGAGAAAATAAAGATCCCAAAAAACCTATTTCCAAAACATCACTTCCCAATTTTTTAACTATGGAACGGGATCATATCCGCATTTATGAAAAGGATGACATTTCAACAATCTTTTTATTGTCAAAAAGCTACCTTTCAATGCTCCATATTTTTCCACAGCCTCAAGCGCGTAATTTGAACACGTCGGGATAAATCGACATGTCGGCGGTTTTAACGGAGAAATCCATTTTTGATAAAATTTAATGAGCATTGTCAATAAAATTTTCATCTGCCTTGACTCCCGATTAAAATTTTCGCCTTTCTGCAAATATCTTTAAAATCTCTGATTACGTCGTTCAATTTTGCATTCTTCAAAGATTTTCGCGCAATCAGAATCATTGACACATTCGGCTGAATTTCAAGGCGGTTTAATCTGTAAGTTTCTCTCAGCAATCTTTTTATTCTGTTTCTCACAACTGCATTGCCGACTTTTTTACCGACCGCAAATCCTATTCTGCCTTTGATGTCATTATTTTTAAGTACATGAATTATCAATGATTGATTTGCATATGAACGACCTTTGCTGTAAACTCTGTGGAATGCAAATTTATTTTTCAGAATAATTTTTTTCGGCAGTTCATACATCAAAACTCAATCCCTTTTAAACGAAAAATATTTTTGAAAAAAGGCCACAACATGTGACCCGATATTAAATTTTAAGCCGTGAGTTTTTTTCTGCCGCGTTGTCTGCGTCTTTTGATTACCAAACGACCGCCTTTTGTTTTCATTCTCTCACGAAATCCATGTGTTACTTTTCGCCAATGATTATTCGGTTGAAATGTTCTCTTCATATATAAGCACCTCCAAAATTTTCTTCAATAAAAAATACTTGATAATTATAGTCGAGCTGCCTTTTTCTGTCAAGAATTTTATTATAAAAATCATTTAAATGAAATTTTTTGTGATATAATGAATGAAAAAATTTTTTGGGAGTGACGTTATGAAAAAAATGCTCGACATAAAAGATATTAACGTTTATTACGGAGCAATTCACGCGATAAAAGGAATAAGTTTGACAGTCAATGAAGGTGAAATTGTTACATTAATCGGTGCAAACGGTGCAGGAAAATCGACGACGCTCAGAACAATTTCAGGACTCTTAAAACCAAAAACAGGCTCGATTGAATTTTTAGGAAAAAATATTTCATCAATGCCGGCTCATCAAATCGTCAAAGAAGGAATTTCTCAAGTTCCCGAAGGTCGAAGAATTTTTGCCGAAATGACAGTCATAGAAAATTTGGAACTGGGAGCATTTATCAGAAACGATTCGGAAGAAATTGAAAAAGATATGCAAATGGTTTTTAAAAGATTTCCGAGACTCGAAGAAAGACGCGAACAGCTTGCAGGAACACTTTCAGGCGGTGAACAACAAATGCTCGCAATGGGACGTGCTTTAATGAGTCGTCCGAAATTATTGTTGCTTGATGAACCTTCTATGGGACTTGCTCCGCTTTTAATCAAAGAAATTTTTTCAATAATCGTCGACATAAACAAAACGGGGACAACGGTTTTACTCGTTGAACAAAATGCAAATATGGCTTTGTCAATCGCAAATCGTGCTTACGTTTTGGAAACAGGCAGAATTACAATTTCAGGCGATGCAAAAAAGTTGGCGGCAAGCGAAGAAATCCGAAAAGCATATTTGGGAGGCTGAAAAAATGGCGAAAGAAAAATCAAATATAAAAATTGCATGTGAAAATCGAAAGGCACGACATGATTATTTTATCCATGATACTTACGAGGCAGGAATTGAACTCAAAGGAACTGAAGTTAAATCACTTCGAGCAGGCCGCGCAAATTTGAAAGACAGTTATGGAGAAGTCAAAAACGGTGAAATTTTTATTCAACATCTTCATATAAGTCCTTACGATCACGGCAGCAATTATTTTAATCATGATCCCTTGCGTCCGAGAAAACTTTTACTGCACAAAGCTGAAATTATTAAACTTTTTAGTAAGACACGCGAAAAAGGTTTTACAATTATTCCGCTGAAAATTTATTTTAAACGCGGACGTGCAAAAATGGAAATTGCATTGGCGAGCGGCAAACATACTTATGATAAACGTCAAGATCTCGCTGCAAAAGCCGCAAAACGTGACGTTGAAAGAGAAATGAAAGACAGACAGAAATTTTAAAATTTTTTATTTGTAACTCGCGGATACGGTTCTATAACATCAGTCAATCCGAGCAAATAATCAACGCTTGTGTTATAAAATCCTGCCAATTTTATCAAAATATCTGAAGGAATACCTCGACGACCGATTTCATAGTACGAATATGAAACTTGAGTACAATTCAAATATTCGGCAATCTGTTTTTGTGTCAAATCATTATCCTCCCTGAGTTCCCTGATTCTTGAAAAATTCATATACCTCAACCTTTTTTGATTGAAGTATATTTAATTTAAATTTGTTATTTTGACACTTAAAACAAATCGTTTTAAATTTAAAAAAATTCTTTCGTGCTTAATTTTAGGAGGTCGTTCATTGTATGGATTTTTTTTTAATGATTTGTCTTTTACCCTTTGCGGCTTTGGTTTATTGTGCTTGGAAGGAAAGTGAAATAACAGCAAAATACAAAGCTTTTAATGTTTATGGAAAATTTAAGGCTTATATGTTCACGAATTTTATCTGCGTAGCAATTATCGGAATGATATTTTGCATTTACTCCGTCCTTTCAAAATTAGAATCAGATTATGCAATTCTCGGTATATTTTTCATTGTTCTCGGAGTTGCCGTTTCAAGCTTTATTTATCGTTCTGTCAAAAATAAATGTCCAGACGGTGCTTTAAAAGATAAATTAATGATAAGTATGATAATTTCCGTTTTTGGCGGCGGATTGAAAAGTATATTTTTCTTTTTAAGCATTTTTGCAAAGGCTATTGAACCTAAAAAATATGTTGATGAAGATGGGAACATTATTTATGTTCATATCGACGATAAAGTTTATGATGAAAGTGGTAATTATGTTGGAAAAAAGACAGATTCAAATACATATTTAAGGGAAAAAAATAAATAAATTTAGAAAGGTGTGTTTTTTGTGGCTAATATCACTAATTCAAGTAGCAATACTGTTGCAAATGGCTCTTTGTATCAAGATTTTATTACTAATACCGCTTCAAATGTCACTATAAATTCAGGTGATGG
>CAJOPN010000141.1 GCA_905236285.1 uncultured Selenomonadaceae bacterium
TAAAGTCAGCGTCACGGTCATTGCCACGCGCTTTGACGACGAGACGGAAGAAGAAACTTTCAGCGAGCCGGAGCCTGTTCGCCCGACGTTTAAAGAAGAGACGCCGCCGCCTCAGCCGCAACCGCAACCAATGCGGGCGCGTGACGTTATTAAGCAGTCGCCCTTCGGAAATTTCACGTCGCCTTTTGCCAATAACAACAACACTTCGCAGCCGCGCAGTACAACTGATTTAATCGACATTCCGCCGTGGATGCGCACGCGCAAATGAGCGTCTCAATCCGATAAAAAATCTCTCGTCAAAAATTATTGGCGGGAATTTTTTTGCGTCGAGATAATTCACCCGACGTTTAAGTAAGAAACTCCGCAACCTCAGTCAATGCGAGCGCGTGGCGTTATCTGAAAATTCTTGACTGGATTTTTTTGCAGGAAAATAAATCTGCACGTCGAAAGATATCTAATTGTCTATAAAAATTTTTTAAGGAAGATTTCCATGAATGAATATTTTATCGGTAATGTTAAGTTGGATTTCTCCGCTTACGACGGAAAAGATTCTTACAGCGACGGTAGCATAGAAGATGAAATTCTTTTCCATATCAGAACGGGCAATGAAGAAAATTTCTTGCGAAATGACAATCGTTGGCCGGTATTTTATTACCTTTCACCTCTTCGTCATTTTCTTTTAGAATGGTTGCCGCTTGAAAAAGATGACTCAGTACTTGAAATTGGTTGTGGTTGCGGAGCTTTGACGGGGAGTTTGATACAAAAAGGTGCAACTGTTGAAGCAGTCGAACTTTCTCCGCGCAGAGCTCAAATTTGCGCCTTGAGAAATCGCCATGCAGATAATCTTACAATTCACGTCGGCAATCTCAACGCCATGAATTTCAATAAAAAATTTGACGTCGTCCTTTTAATCGGCGTACTCGAATATGCCGGGCGATTTACTCATACTAAAAATCCACATATTGATTTTTTAAACAAGTGCAAAGAGTTTCTTAAGCCCGGCGGCGCACTTGTTATCGCAATAGAAAATCGGCTCGGTATTGAATATTTCAGCGGCAAGCTCGAAGATCATACCGGCAAAATTTTTGACGGCATTATCGATTATCCCGACTCAAACGGCATAAAAACTTTTTCGCGTTTGGAATTGAAGAATCTTCTGAGATCTTGTGGATTCGTCGAGCAAAAATTTTTCTATCCCTATCCCGATTATAAATTCCCGTTCATAATTCATTCCGATGAAATACTGCCAACCGTTTCAGACTTTGCTCATTATGAAGACTTTTTTTATGATAAGGACAGGATACAACTTTTTTCTCTGTCGCAGGCTCTGCCGACAATCATAAATGCAGGCTTGTATTCGGAGTTAGCCAACTCCTTTCTAATAATTGCCAAACAGACCAATGAAAAAGAAAGAATTCTTCCACTGAAAATTGTAGCCAATAATTGTCCTCGAAAACCTAAATATCAACTGCGTACAGAAATTCACAAGGCACAGACTACAAGCGGCTTTGTTGTCAAAAAAATCGCTCGCAATCCTCTTGCTCGTGAGCATTTAAACGCTATGGTCGATAATTGCCGAATTCTTTCCGAGATTTACGATTTAAAGCATATCGCTCAAATGAAACTTATAACAGATGATATTGCGGAAGTTGAATATATTGATGGCATTTCCTTTGAAAACTATCTCTGCCGGACTTTACAAAAAGGTAGTTTTGACGAATTTGTTAAGGGGCTGAATTTTTATTTTCAAAACATTTTGCGTGGTACAGATGATGACCAAGAATTTTCAAATGACATTATCGAATTCAACTCACCTGATAGAAGATATGACTGGGACTCAACTTTTAGTAACATCATGATTCGCGATAATGATTTCGTTTTGTTCGATTATGAATTTTTTTTGCCGACTCTTCCAAAAAAATTTGTTGCTTGGAGAACCTTTAACTTTTTCTATCATACATGTGGAGAATTTCTTCAACGATGTAACGTATCGCATGAAAATCTTATTGCGCCAATGAATTTAACACCTGACACAATAAAAAAATATGAAATTCAAGACCAAGTTATCTGGCATACCCTAGCGGATATTCATGATAAAAATTATCGTAAGAGACGTTTGCAGGTCAA
>CAJOPN010000142.1 GCA_905236285.1 uncultured Selenomonadaceae bacterium
CAATGCAATTATTGCCATGATTATAATTTGTGCAAGTGATGTTTGTTCGACTACTGCAGTCATTCGATTTGAATCTTTCAATTTGCGAAATTTCAAATGTTCTTTCAATCTCATAAAACGAATTGCATCGAGTTGCCAAATAATTGCAAGAGCCGGAAAAATATTTGCACTTGCCAATGCCGCAATCAATCTTACTTTGCCGCCTGCACCGATTAAAACGGGAATAGCCATAATGACAGCAAGCGCACCGAAAATTATTAATTGCAAACGTAAATTCATATTGAGACGTTTGGAAATCAATGAAAGATACAAAACGATTGAAGCGGCAACTCCGATTATCACGAGTGCACGCAAAATTTGATTCGGATAATAATTTTCAAAAGTCGATGCTTTTCCGAATGTATAACCTTTCGTGCGCAAAAGTTCCGTCGTGTTCGCGAAATATTTCATATTCGTTTCAAACAAAGTCATTCCTGCGAGCGGTTTATCATAAATTCGCAATAAATTTATTCTGATATTTCTTTCGTGATCGGTCGTAGCCCATCGATTGACGGCGGTACTCATTTCCAATTTAGGCTGTTCATCTTTCGGAATTGCATATAATCTGGCACAATGATCGTATCCGACAAGTTGAGCAAGATTTTCTAAACCTGTCTGTTTATAAAATTGCAGCTGAGTGACTGCCTCAATCAATCCAAAATTTATATTATGCTGTCTCATTTCGGCGGCAGTAGTTTTAATTTCATTCGGCGAGCCCAAAACTTCATTGCCGTCAAAAACGATCGCTGAGACAGGATAACCTTCAAGACGATTGAATACTGCACGGACATCATCGGAAGTACATTTTAAATAATTCGACGGACGAGCAACAATATTAAATCCGAAATCGCGGGCAATTTGAAGTTGAGAAGTCGGAATTCCCAATTTTTGCGTCATAAACGGTGAATATTGCGCTTTGACTTCCAAAATTTCATTGTCGCCGACAGAAATTTCTTTTACTCTCTGCGCACCGATTCGTCTCATCAAATCAGATTTCGTTTCAAGATAAATATTCGGATCGTGTCCGACGATATAAATTTTATTTGCGTCGATTTGAGCAGTTTCAACGAGCAATCTCCAATTAAAATCAGTCAATGCACCGCTGTGATAATTTCCGATAATTTCAGAACCGCTGATTGCAATAACTTTTCCGGAACGTGTCAATTTTTCAAGAGTCGTTTCATAAATCGCAAGCGAAGTAATACCTGCCTCTTTCGCAGATGTTAAAACCGTTTCAAAATCAATTCCTTCACGCTCGGAAATATTGAAAAGACTTTCATAATCGACCGCCATTTCAATTTGATTGTTTGCAGTTTCAACTTGATGACGCTGCCACGCAATTATAATACTTGCAATCAATCCGATGAAAATTGCCGTGATTAACAATTTATTGTAAGTAAATTTTTTCATTCTCGCACCGCACTCAACAACGCTTGACCTTCCTGCAGTTCAACGTCTGAAAATTTTAATCCGATCGGTAATTTATCAGCCGACGCAATTTTTATGTCGCCGAAAAATTTATCAAGATGAACATGTCGCAGAAGAGCATTTTTTGCATTAAGCCGCGTCATTCTGAAATATAAATCGCCGCCGTCTGCAATAATTATTCCGCTCAATTCCAAATCTGCACTTCGTCCCATTATGCTGACATTTGAAGTTGCAGTAATTTCTTCAGCCGTCATTTTTAATTGTAAATTTTCAAGCTGGCTTACTCTCTGCTGCAAAAAATTTTTTAAATTTTCTTGAGTGATTACTCCTGTCATTTTTACTTTGCCGATTGATTTTAAATAATCTTCGACTTTTCTTTTCGATTCATCTTGAAAAAGCAAACTTTTCATATCGACTTGAATGTTTTCGGCATCCAATTTTAAATCAGTCGTTTCAAGTTCGCCGATTTTTCCGTTTAATACTTCAGATTCAATTTTATCAACTTGTCCGATTGCAATCATAAATCGCGGCGATGAATCAATCGACAAATTTACTTCTTGCGAATGAGTCCATTGAGAAATTTTTTCTTTGAGCATTCCGCTTAAAATTTGAGGCAGAACTATTTCAACGATTATCGCCAAAATTACAATCAATCCGCCGATTAATGTCAAAAATTTTCTCATATCTTTCACCTTTTCGCATTGGATTTTTCAACAAGAAATGCTCTGATGAATGAATCAAGATTGCCGTCCATTACCGATTGAATATTTCCGGTTTCAAAATTTGTCCGCAAATCTTTAACGAGTGTATAAGGCTGAAAAACGTATGAACGAATTTGACTGCCCCATTCAATTTTCATTCTGTCGCCTTCAAGTTTGGCAATTTCTTCTTCCTTCTTTTCCATTTCCAATTCAAAAAGTTTTGCACGGAGCATTTTTAAACATTGCTCTTTATTTTGAAGCTGCGAACGTTCATTCTGACATTGAACGACAATACCGGTCGGAATATGAGTCATTCGAACAGCCGACGAAGTTTTATTTATGTGCTGACCGCCTGCACCGCTTGCCCGATAAGTATCGACTCTTACATCAGCCATATTGATCGGAACTTCAACAGCGTCATCAATTTCAGGCATAATATCACATGCACAAAATGAAGTGTGGCGGCGAGCATTTGAGTCAAAAGGCGAAATTCTCACGAGTCGATGAACTCCTTTTTCAGATTTCAAAAATCCGTAAGCATTGTGACCTTTGATGAAAAGCGTGACTGATTTAACTCCCGCCTCATCTCCGGGTAAAATGTCTGCAGTTTCGACGACGAATCCGTGACGTTCAGCCCAGCGTGTGTACATTCTCAAAAGCATTTGCGTCCAATCCTGCGCTTCAGTTCCTCCTGCTCCCGCGTGCAATGTCAAAATTGCATTGTTTGCATCGTAAGGTTCACTCAACAAAATTTCAAGCTGCAATGATTCCAAGCCTGATTTTATTTCTTCAATTTCCGCTTTAATATCCGTTTCGAGTGATTGATCACTTTCTTCAATTCCCATTTCGTAAAGTGTCTGCGCGTCTTCATATTTTGAAATTAAATTTTTATACGTTTCGACTCCGCTTTTCAAATCGTTCAATTCTTGAGTAATTTTCTGTGCAGAATCGGGATCATCCCAAAATGTCGGTGCACTCATTTTATATTCGAGTTCGGCTATTTTTTCTTCTTTCCTTGCAACGTCAAAGTGAATCCCCCATTTCTTTTAGCTTTTCATTCACTTCATTCAATTCGATTTTCAAATCTTCAAGCATTTTTTCACTTCCTGTTTATTTTAAAATTATTCTTTCAAATCTTCACGAATGAAAATTAAATTTTCTCCGCGAAACGAAAATTTCCAATGATATTTTGAAATTGCTTTGAAAAATTCATATGAGCAGCCGCTTTTCATTCTGTCATGCAATTCAATCGTTATAACTTTCACCTTTGACAACCATTGATCAACATCATCTGCTCCGAAAACTTCTTTTTCAGCTCCTTCAATGTCAACTTTCAATAAATCAATTTCCTCAAATCCCGATTCAAATAAAATTTTTGATACCGTTACAGTTTTCATTGCTGAAGGATCATTTTCATCAGTCTCAAATGTCATCCAACCGGCATCTCCCCAACCTTTATCTTCAACTTTTATATAAGTTTCTTTGCTCCATAATGCTGATTCTACAACATGAACTTTATCATAAAAGCAGGTATTAAATTTTAAAAGTTTTATATGTTTTTCTTCAGGTTCAATCGAATAAATTTCTGCATTAGGATAAACATTTGCAAAATATACTGCACTACAACCGATATTTCCTCCACAGTCCAAAATTAATTTCGGTTGAAAATCTTGAATTGGTAAAGCATATTCTTGAAATTCAAAAATAGATTTAATAAGACTGGTATCTTCAACAAGATATGGGCGATATGCAAATGGTGTCGGCAATCCCGATGCTTTAATTATATTAAACCCAAAAGGAAAATTAAATTGAATATCATTAGTAGGGGGGGGGGTAATTTCTTTTTCGTTTTCTGACATTTTCTAAGCCTCCAAAATTTTTTTAAATTTATTTTTTCTTTCGACCGCAACAATTCTTATATTTTTTTCCGCTGCCGCACGGACAAGGATCATTTCTTCCAACTTTTGAACCGTCAGCTTTTTTCGGAGATTTTTTTGTTTCAGCAGCAGATACTTCATCGCCGTGTGATGCCTGCGCATTCGCCAATCTGTCCTCAAGTTGAGCTTCTTCCTGCTGAACAACTGCAACATGATACATCAAACTTGCAATTTCATCTTGAATTGATGCCTCCATCTCTTCAAACATTGACAACGCTTCAATTTTGTATTCGACGAGCGGATTTCTTTGACCGTATGCTCTTAAATTTATTCCTTCACGCAACAAATCCATATGATCCAAATGTTCCATCCATTTATTGTCGACTACTCTCAACATTACAACTTTTTCAAGTTCTCTCATTGTCGATTCGCCGAAAAGTTCTTCACGCGATTTATAAGCCTCTGCCGCTGTTTTTTCCAATTCTTCCTTCAATTCGTCGCGGCTCATATTTTGCAATTCTTCAAGTTTTAAGCGTTTCGGCGGTGAATAAATTCTTTCGGCATCTTTTATTAATTCTTCAAGCTGCCATTCTTCGGGATATAATTTTTCATTAGCATATTGATTCATTTCTTGTTTGATAATGTGATTGACCATTCCGACTATATTTTCACGTAAATTTTCACCGCGCAAAATTTTTCTGCGCTCGCCGTACATTATTTCACGCTGCTGATTCATTACGTCGTCATATTCCAATACATGTTTTCTGATGTCAAAATTTCTTGCCTCAACTTTTTTCTGTGCATGTTCAATAGATTTTGTTATCAATGAATGTTCAATCGGCTCGTCTTCTTCCATTCCGAGTTTGTCCATTATTTTGGCGATATTGTCGCTTGCAAACAATCTCATCAAATCATCTTCGAGCGAAATATAAAATCGTGATTCACCGGGATCACCTTGTCGTCCGCTGCGTCCTCTGAGCTGATTGTCAATTCTTCTTGATTCATGTCTTTCGGTTCCGATAATGAAAAGTCCGCCGAGTTCGGCAACTCCTTCACCGAGTTTTATATCTGTTCCGCGTCCCGCCATATTCGTTGCGATTGTAACCGCGTCACGCTGTCCTGCATCTGCAACTATTTCAGCTTCTTTTTCGTGATATTTTGCATTTAATACATTGTGAGGGATTCCACGTTTTTTTAAAATCGTTGAAAGTTCCTCCGATTGTGTGATTGAAGTCGTTCCGATTAAAACAGGCTGTCCTTTCGTGTGAATTTGTTCAACTTCATTTGCAACCGCTTTATATTTTGCACGTTTTGTTTTGTAAATTACATCAGGATGATCAATTCTTTGAACTTCTTTATTTGTCGGAACAACTATTACAGGCAATTTATATATTTTTAAAAATTCGTCTTCTTCAGTTTTAGCCGTGCCTGTCATTCCTGCAAGTTTATCATACATTCTGAAATAATTTTGAAATGTTATCGTCGCCAACGTTTGTGATTCGCGTTGAATTTTTACGCCTTCCTTTGCCTCTATTGCCTGATGAAGTCCATCCGAATATCTGCGACCGGTCATCAATCTGCCTGTAAATTCATCGACTATTATTATTTCATTGTCTCGAACAACATAATCTCTGTCACGAATCATTAACGCTTTTGCTCTGAGTGCCGCCGTGAAACAATGCGACAATTCGATATTTTCGGGTGCATATAAATTTTTTATGTTGAGCATTTTTTCAATTTTGGGAATTACTTCATCTTTCGGCGCAACTGTTTTTTGTTTTTCGTCAACTGTATAATCGTCGCCTTCTTTTAAATTTGCAACTGCTCTAGCCATTATTGCATACATTTCCGTTGATTTTGCACCAGGTCCCGAAATTATCAGCGGAGTTCTTGCCTCATCAATCAAAATTGAATCAACCTCATCGACGATGGCATAATGCAATGGACGTTGAACCATTTGTTCTTCTTGAATTACCATATTATCGCGTAAATAATCAAATCCAAATTCGTTATTTGTGCCGAATGTAACATCACAACCGTAAGCAAGTTTTCTTTCCGGAAAATCCAAATCATGCAGAATTAATCCGACACTCAAGCCCAAAAAATGATAAAGCTGTCCCATCCATTCGCTGTCACGTCTTGCAAGATAATCATTGACCGTGACCATATGAACGCCTTTTCCTTCAAGTGCATTCAAATAAACGGCGAGAGTTGCAACGAGAGTTTTTCCTTCGCCGGTCTTCATCTCTGCAATTTTTCCTTCGTGAAGACACATTCCTCCCATTAATTGAACGTCGAAATGCCTCATTCCCAAAACTCTGCGCGAAGCCTCACGAGTCACCGCGAATGCTTCAGGCAAAATATCATCTAGAGTTTCACCGTTTGCAAGCCGCTCTCTGAATTTTTCGGTATAAAATGCAAGTTTCGCGTCCGTCACATTTTGCATTGTCGGTTCAAGTTCATTAATTTTATCTACTGTCTTTTGCAGTCGTTTTATTTCTTTGTCGTTATTGTCGCCCAAAAATTTTTTTATAAATCCGAACAAAATTTTTTCACTCCCAAAGATTTTGTTTAATGATTTTATCAAAGTTTATTAAATAAGTCAAAACTTTTTATTGTCAATAAATAATTTGATTGTTATACTAAAAATGGAGGTGTTTTACATGAAAAAAATTTTTTTGTTTGTGCTGATATTTTTGATGACTGCCGTCACTCATGCACAAGTTGTCACAGTCAACGGCTACGGAGTAAATCAATCAGCCGCAATAATCGATGCAAAACGAAATGCAGTTGAGCAAGTTATAGGTACTTATCTTCAATCGCAATCAATGATGGAAGATTTGGCTTTTGTAATGGATAAAGTTGAAACTCGTACTCAAGGTTACATAAATTCATTTGAAATTTTATCCGAGTCAAAAGACGGAACAAATATTTCAATTATTGCAAAGGCTGATGTTTCAGATTCACCTTCAAGCGCACTTATGCAAGATTTATATCTGGTGAATTCTCTTAAAGATCCGAGATTAAAAGTTTCTGTCCAATGTGCCGAAGGAAATAATTTTTCGACGATGACAACTGCTGCCATTCGTTCCGAACTTATTAATCACGGCTTTTCTCACGTCGTCGATTCAAGCAGCGAAGTTGATTATTTAATCGTTGGAAATTTAATCGTCAAAAAAATCAAAAATATTTCGCTGCCGAATTGGTCGACAATTTCAAGTCCTAATGTTGAAATGCAGGACACGGGTTTAAAAAAATCATCGGCAATTCTCGACTGCAAGATAAAAAAATTCGATACAGGTGAAATTATAGGCGAATTTCATGTTAATGCAAACGATATAGGTTCAGATGAAGACGTTCAAAGTTCAGCCGTTTCAAAGATAGCCTCAAATGCTGCACAGGAAGTAAGGAACATTTTTTCTCATGAAGCCGCCAAACTTTTTAAATCAGTAAAAATATTTGTTAAATTAAACAATCCGAATGATCTCACAAAATTTGAAAATGAATTGAAAAAAATTGAAGGAGTCAATGAAATTTTTTTGCGCGGTTTTAATTCCGGCAAATCAACAATCGACATATCGACAGGACTGTCTCCATATCAAATTTATCAAATGCTCGACAATACAAAAATAAAATTAAATTCATTTACAAGTACAACTCTTGACATTACATTCAATTGAGGTGTTAGTAATGAAAAAAATTTTTATGATGATTACGTTGATTTTTTGTGTTAATTTTGCAATTGTTGAAGCGGCAAATATAAGAGAACATCCGGCAGTAGCAGTAATGCAATTCACGGACAAAGCTATTAAATCGAATGTTGAAGGAATACGCGGACAAGATTTTTCATCTGCGGCAGAATATGCTATTGTTCAACTTGATGCCGCAAATTGGTTTGATTTGGTTGATTACGAACAAATGACAGCGATTGCACGAATGTTAAACATGTACAATTCAGGGTTATTCGATCAATCGTCGGCACCTGTGATGGGACGATTTGCGGCGGCTCAATTCGTTCTTGTCGGTTCAATCACGGGAATGACATTAAAAGAGAGCGGAGCAAATATTCTCGGAGCAGGAGTTTCAAAACAGACTGTCAATGCAAATATTACTCTTCGTTTGGTTGATGTCGAAACTTTAAAAATAGTCGGAAGTGGAATGGGAACAGGAAAATCTTCATCGGCAACGGCAGAAATTAAATTTAAACCTTTTCGCAATCGTCCGGGATATGTCGGAAATCGTCAAGTCAATATAAATGTCAATGCAAGCGATGCAAATGTCAATGTAAATTCAAATGGAATAATTTCGACTGATGATCCTTCTTTCGGCACATATTTTGTAATAATTGACGATACAAAAGTCAGCGCGGTACTTGTAAGAAATGCTTTGAGCAAAGCTGTACGAGATGCAATTTACGGAGACAGCGGAATTTTAACAAATCTCAATGGCGGAAAACTTAACGTTAAAACTGATTTTTAACAAAAAATTAACAAAAAAAATTTCGCCTGAATCCTCATCGAAGATTTAAGCGAAAAAATTTTTTAATTTAAAAATTATCTGATGAAAACTACTGCACAATCATCAAGAAAATGATCACCTTGATTTGCAATCAAAACCGAATCTGCATCACTAACTGTGATAACAGGATTTGCCTTGAAATTTTCAACTTTTACGGCTTTAACTACAATGGGATTGTCACCGGCACGAGAGGCGGCTTCATCATTCGTACTTCTGACGTATGAGGCCATGCCGTATTCTATAACTTTGTCGTAATCAAGATTTTCAAAGCCGTAAATCGGATCTCCGCTGTCATTTTTTATTACAGGTGACATTACAGGTTGCAAATTCAATCCTCTGCAATCTACTATCAAGCCTGTATTTTTTTCTGTTGTTGCTCCGGCTACTTTTGTTTTTTCATTTTGAGAATTTTTCATTGTTGAAGGCTGCGGAAAAGGTTTTTTCTCGGAAGTTTTGAACGGAAGGAAAGCCGCTTCAGCAACAGATGAACGAGAACCGAACAATGCCATTTCAAGAGTTATTTCACATGTGCCGTCATCGTTAAATTTAGGTTCGCCGGCTTCTCTTATATTGTTGATGATTGCCGCAACAGCCGTTTTAACTTGATCATGCTCCAATGCCAAATCTTGCATACTGCTGGTTGCGGTAACTTGCACTCCCATGACTGCCTCTGCCAAATTTCTTTGAGCATCCATTCTTGCAGCACGACGTGCCTGAGCTCTCTTCAAGCCCGGATTTTTTTCATCCCTTTTGCCTGCCGCCATTCCAGTTGCACGAATTACACCTTTTTCCCAATCAATGTAACCTTCTGCAAAAACTGTTGTGGCGAAACTCATCACGAATGCCAAAATCGTCAGCATTACCGTGATTTTTTTTGTTGTTCTCATAACAACATCTCCTTTAAAATTTTTTTATCAATTAAAAGTTCGTTCATTCAAATTAATTTAAATTATCGTGCCGAATATTTTTTTCATTTTCTCATTGCTGAAAACTTCTTCGGGAGTTCCTGCAGCGAGAATTTTTTTATCCAATAAAATAACTTGATCGGCATGTTTTGCTACTTGTTCCAAATCGTGCGAAATCAAAATTATTGCCATGTCTTCATTTGCCTTCAATTCGACGACAATTTCATAAAATAAATCCAATCCGTTTTGATCCACTCCGCTGACAGGTTCATCAAGCAAAAGCAAATCGGGAATCGGATCGAGTGCAAGTGCGAGTAAAATTCTTTGCAATTCTCCTCCGCTTAATGCTCCCAATCTTCGCTCAATCAAATGTTCCGCTCTGACTCTTTTTAAATCTTCAACAACTCTTTTTCTGATTTTTTTCGATGAGAAAAGCCACACGGGATTTTTTGAAAGACAAGCCATAAATAAATCAATGACTGAAACGGGAGCAGTAACATCAAAAGTTAAATATTGCGGAACGTAACCGATTATCGGATTGCCTGTATGCTGATTCTTCGCATCGACATAATTTAATTCGCCTGTATGTTCCACTTCGCCTAAAATTGCTTTTAAAAGTGTTGATTTTCCTGCTCCGTTCGGGCCGATTAAAGCCGTCAGTTGCCCGCAATGAACATGAAGATTTACATTTTCAAAAATTGTAAGATTGCCAACTTTCACGCCGAAATTTTTTATTTTCGTGCAACATACTTTCGCACATTCGTCGGCACTATTTGCACCGTGATGTAAAAATGATTTAAACAAATTTTTTTCACTTCTCTATCAAAGACAAATCGGCAATGCAGCCTGACCATGAAAGTCCGACTCCGAATCCTGCAAGCATTACTTTTTTTAATTCGGAAGGATTATTTCTCTGCAGAATTTTTTTTATGCCGAACGGAATTGTTCCCGAAACTGTATTTCCTATGTCTTCAATATCATTATAAAAATTCATTTTTTCCAAACCGCATTTTTTTTGTACATGATTCATTACAAATTTATTTGCTTGATGAAAAATGTAATAATTTATATCTTCACGTTTCAAATTCGTTTTTTTCAAAATTTCATCAACAATTTTCGGCGTGATTCGCAATGTAAAATAAGTTACTGCCGAGCCGTCCATATGCACTTCATAATTTGTGCGCCGATTTTCATTTTCGTCAATTTCCAAAACTTCGGGATTATTTCGCGGTGAATTTTTACTTCCGCCGACGGGGATATAAATATTTTTAAAACGTGAGCCGTCGGTTCCAAAAATAAATCCATCTAAAAACGGCGTTTCGGATTCTTCGGCACAAATTAAAGTTGCAGTTGCTCCATCACCGAACAGCGGACGAATTGATTTATCATTGACGTTGATATATTTGTTGTAAATACTCGCCGTCAACAGCAAAATGTTTTTCGCCAAATTTGTTTCAATTAATCCTTTTGCAATCGACAAACCGTAAACGTAACCGGAACAGCCGAGATTATAATCCAGTGCTCCTGCCGATTGAGAAATTTTTAAACGATTTTGCAATTCGCAGGCAGTCGTCGGCATTTGATAATCGGGATGCTGAGTACACAAGAGTATAAAATCAATTTCATCACGCGAAATATTTTTATTTTTGAAAAGATTTTCAGCGGCATTGAAAGCCAAATCTCCCGTCGATTCATCATCAGCCGCCAAATGTCTTTCTTTTATTCCGAGTTTTTCAATAAATCTTTTGTCGCCGAGATTTTCATTCAATTCAATTTTTTTCGGCAGATATGTCTCAATCGCCTTGATACATGCAAAATTTTTTTTCATTCCAAAACCCTCGTTATATGAATTTTATCAATTCTCGCTCTGTCCATTCCCACTACTTCAAATTTTAATCCGTTCCATTGGCAGCTTTCTCCGACATTTGGAATGTGTCCGAAAAAAGATGTCAAAAATCCTCCCATCGTTTGATAATGATCGTGATCTTCTTCAGGCAATTCATCTATGTTAAATTTTTTCTTGAAGTCGGCAATATCGTAGAGACCGTCAACGAACCACGAATCATTGCCGATCATTGTGAACTGAGTCGATTCGGTATCTGTATTTGAATCCGCACCGATAATTTCAGTAATCAAATCGTCGAGTGTAATAAATCCGACAACGCCGCCGTATTCATCAAGAACCATCGCCTCATGCACTCCGGTATTTCTAAATTTTTCAAGCAGTCTGAAAGCGTCCATAGTTCGCGGTACATAAATTGGTTTTTTCAAAAGTTCGGTTAAATCAATTTCATCAATTTTTTTCGTCAAAGAGGCATTTAAAAAATCTTTTATAAATAAAATTCCTTTGCAATCGTCCAAACTTCCGTTGCCGACAGGAATTTTTTCATTTTTATTTTCTTTTATTATTTTTAAATTGTGATTAATTGAATCGGAAATGTCGATCCAGACAATTTGAGTTCGCGGAGTCATCAAGGAGTAAGCCGTTTCGTCTCCGAGTTGAAAAATTCTGTCAACCATTGCCTGTTCTTCTCTTTCAAATGTTCCGTCTTCGCGGCCCTGTTCAATTAAATCTTTTACTTCTTCTTCAGTAACTGCATCTTCAGTTTCTTCATTCGTGCCGAAAAGCATTGTCAAAATTCCTGCACAGCTTGAAATTGTCGCGACGATCGGTCTCATCAAAATTGAAACTAATTTTATGAGACTGCGATTTTGCAATAAAAATTTCTCCGGTGACTGTCTTGCAATTCTGCGCGGAAAAAATTCACCGAAGATTAACATCAAAATTGTCACGAATAAAAAAATTATGCCGAGAGAAATAAAAAAACTTTGTTCCGAATTAAACGGCGCAAGAATCAACGTCGTGAGGAAAAAAATTGTCACGCCGCAAATTAATTTTGATACAGTTATGAAAATATTCACCGACGAAATAAATTTTTCTGATGAATCAAGAAGATCCAAAATTTTTTCATCGCCGGTCAATTTTTCGAGCCGCGATCGATGACTTTCATTCAAAGCCGTCTCAATTAATGTAAATCTGCCGCTCATAAATATCGAGAAAAAAATCAGTACGAGCGGCAAGCCTATGTTATCCAAAAAAAATTCACGCTCCAATTCAAAAAAATTTTTCTTTCAATTATATAATGATTTTTTTTCAGCGTCAATTATTCTGCTTGACAAAAATCCTCTCTAAACGCTAAAATATTGTAATATTTTTAAAAGGATTGTACGGTTTAAAAAAATAAAAAACCGTCGGGTGACAAAATGAAAAAATTTTCTCGCGCGACTTTAACACCAACTTTAAATCGTTTCAAATATTTATTGGACGTATTTAAATCAACAACGGATAATTATATTTTTGTTGTCGATTTGAAAACTAATACTGCTCTCGTAACTCCGAATTTCGCCGCCGATTTTAATTTGCCCGGTGAAATTATAAACAACATCAGCGATCTTTGGTTTCCGTTGATTCATCAGGAAGAACAGCCGAATTATATCATGCAATTTGAAAATACAATGCTTAATCATAATCCGCCGGATTTCGTCAGCGAAAATAGAATCAAAAATCGCAAGGGAAATTTTATTTGGATTCATACTCGTGCAAGATTGGGATTCGACAAAAATAACGTACCGATAATTTTCGCCGGAGTAATGAGCAAAATGTCCGTGAAAAATTCTGCCGATGAAGTCACGGGACTTTTAAACAAATATCAATTCGAGAATGAAATTAAAAATGCTCTTGTAAATTGTCGCGAAAAAGGAATTTGCGGCGCGATTTTCATGTTCGGCTTGGATAATTTCAAAAATATAAACGAGGCGCATAATCGAGCGGTAGGAGATTTAATTTTAAGACATGTCGCCGAAACTTCTTCAAAACTTTTACCTTACAGTCTTAAATTATTTAAATTGGACGGCGATACATTCGCGGCAGTTTTGCCCGGTGCAAGTGAAAATGACATTGAAGAATTGTTTATGAACATTCAAAAAGCATTGTTGAAACCTGTCACGATTAACGGCAGATCATTTTATTGCACAATTTCATCGGGAACAGTTTTTTATCCTCAAGCCGGACGCGATTATTTGGTATTGCATAAACATGCTGAGGCGGCAATGAGCATGGCAAAACGTGAAGGAAAAAATCGAAATGTAATTTTTACGAAGGAACAATATAATCGCTGGGTCAGATCTCTTTACATGAGAGAATATTTGCGAAAGAGTGTTGAAAATAATTGTGCAGATTTTGAATTATATTTTCAGCCTCAAGTCGCCGCCAATACTCAAAGAATAATCGGAGCGGAGGCACTTTTGAGATGGCATAATCCGCGCGGAAAAATGTCGTCGCCGATGGAATTTGTTCCGATTTTGGAAGAAACTCAATTAATTTTGCCTGTCGGTCGATGGATAGTTGAAGAGGCGGTAAAAGTTGCAAAAAAATGGCGAAAAATAATTCCGAACTTTAAAATGAGTATCAATTTGAGTTATGAGCAGGTGAAAGATTTTTCATTTCAGGAATTTGTTTTGAACTGCTTAAAAAAATATGAAGTTCCGACTTCTTCAATCATACTTGAATTGACTGAAAGCAAAATTGTATCCGATTGGTCATTTGTGAACAGACAATTTGACGATTTTCGACGGCACGGAATAAAAATTGCGATAGATGATTTCGGTACAGGAAATTCTTCGCTCGCGTCAATGAAATATATGAGCTGTGACGTAGTTAAAATTGATCGTGCATTCGTCGAAAGAATTTTGGAATCTGAATTTGACATGCGATTGGTACATTATACGATAATGCTTTGCCATTCAATCGGAATGACGACTTGCATTGAAGGAGTGGAACGAATCGACGAATATGAAGTGCTGAAAAATCAATGTCACGCCGATATAATTCAAGGATATTTATTCGGTCATCCCGAACCGCCTTCGGTATTTGAAGAAAAATTTTTAACGCCGTACATTGAAGAGCGGCTTTTGATTGAAGAATCGCATTTAAATTTTTATGAAGAATGTGCATCGTCGGAATGTTGAAAGGAGATTTTTTATGAGTGATTTAAAAAATTTGGGAAACGAAACAAAATATTTTTATAATTATACTCCGCAGGTATTGGAGGCAATCGACAATAAAAATTCCGAGCGAGATTATTTTGTAAAACTTGAATGTGAAGAATTTACTTGCCTTTGTCCGATAACTCATCAGCCGGATTTTGCAACGATAACAATAAATTACATTCCGAATAAAAAACTTGTCGAAAGCAAAAGTTTGAAACTTTACCTGACGAGTTTCAGAGATTACGGCACATTTCACGAAGAGGCAGTGAATATAATCGCAAATGATTTAATAAAACTGCTTGAGCCGAATTATCTCGAAGTGACGGGAGATTTCAGCGTACGCGGAGGAATTTCAATTAAACCTTATGTAAATTTCGGCACGGGAAAATATGAAACACTTGCACGTCAAAGATTGGAGAATCACATTTAAACGGAGGTGATTTTTTTAATGCCGATGTTTAAAAAATCTTTATTTTTATTGTTGATAATGGTCGTAGGAATTTTAGGCGGCACAATTTACGGAAATGTGAAAAGTGACGATGTGAAACAGCTTGATGCTGCGACGACTCAAAAAGATGTTCAAAAAAATTTCGACGGCGATGAGGAAGATGATGAAGATGAAGAAAAAATTTTTGTATATGTGACGGGAGCAGTCAACAAGCCAGGTATGGTTGAACTTGACAAAAAAAATTCGCGAGCGGCTGATGCAATAAATGCTTGCGGAGGACTTTCACCGACTGCAGACACCGATAATTTCAATCCGGCACAAGAAATTTCTGACGGACAACATATAAGGGTGCCCGAAAAAATTGTTGAACTTGAAAATCAATCCTTCAATTCAAATGAAAATTCTTTTGAAAAAAATTCAAGCAATAAAAAAGCCGATGATGTAATTGTGAACATCAACACGGCAGGATTGGAAGAACTGCAAAAATTAAACGGAATCGGTCCGAAGATGGCAGAAAGGATTATTGAATATCGACAGACGAACGGAAATTTTAAAACGGTTGAGGAAATTCAAAAGGTAAGAGGAATAGGACCGAAAAAATTTGAGAAGATGAAAAATCATATCAGAATTTAAATTTTAAGCGACTTCGGAATTTCTTTTCTCGAAAAATTTAATAAATTCATCAAGCGGCAGAGGCTTGGAATTTAAAAAACCTTGTCCGTAATGACAGCCGAGTTCAAGCAGCAATTTTTCCTGCTCCAGCGTTTCAATTCCTTCGCAAATAACCTGCATATTTAATGAACGTCCGAGATTTATGACATTCGCCAAAATATTTTTCATTCTGTTTGAATCTCCCGATGCGTCTAAAAGAGTGCGATCAATTTTCATAACGTCCATAGGCAAATAATTTAACATCATAAAAGATGAATAACCGCTGCCGAAATCGTCAACAGAAATTGTAAATCCCATCTCGTGCAGTTGACCGATAATTTCAGTCGCGCGTTTTTGATTTGTTTTCTGATCAAAATCTCCGAAAACCGTTTCTGTTACTTCAAGTTCAATTAATCCTGTCGGCGACAAATTATATTTTTCGATGATTGAACGAATTTTATCAATATATCCTTCTTCAGTCATGTGCAAACGCGATTGATTTACCGAAATTGGAACAACTTCCTTTCCTGCCGCCAATCGACTTTTTTGCAGTTGAAATACCTGTTCCAAAATTGAATAATCAACGGGAATTACAAAACCATTTTTTTCAAAAAGCGGAATAAATTTTCCCGGCGGCATAAATCCCAATTCGGCACTCGTCCATCTTACCAACGCCTCCGCTCCGATTATTTTTCTCGTTTTGATGTCATATTTCGGCTGATAAAATGCTTTAAATTCTCCGAGTTTCAACGCCTCTTCCATATGTCCTTCAATTTGATTTTGAAGTGTAATATCTTCCTGCATTTTTTCGTTAAAAATTTGTACGTCGTGAATTGAAACTTCCAAACATGCAAAATTTGCTTTTTCCGCAACTTGCCTGACTGAAAAATCTGTCGTTTTGTATTCGCATATTCCCGATTTCATGTGCATTTTTATTCTTGAATCTTTAGTTTCGATATAGCAGCACTCTTCAAGAATTTCCGTCATATATTCCGAAATTTGAGCATCGCTGTCAGCCTTGCAGACCAAAATTAATTTGCTGCTGCCTATTCCTACTGCCGACATTGCAATGAAATCTTTTTGTTCAAGTTTTTTTGAAGTTTCCTGCATATATTTTATTAAAAGTTCTTCGCCGTATTGTGCAACCAATGATGATTTGCTTTCGATTGCCAAAATTGCTATGTAAATATTTTTCGTCGGTTCTTTTTGCCGCGTTGTCACCAAAAATTTAGGCATTTGACTTTCAAGCCAAATTAAATTCGGTAAATTATATCTAATATCGGTATAAGCCATATGTTGAATTACTTTGATATGTTCGCGTCTCAAGTGATAACGATATATAACTACTCCGCCTATAAACAATGCAACTGAAACTATAAAACAAATTACTTCGAAGGGATGATGATACACAAACCATTTAGGCGTAAAATGTATTGTTGAGCGTTGACTTCTGTCCATTGCTCCGTTTATAAATTTGTCATCTATGTGATTTATTGCTTTATTCAAAATGTGCCAAAGTCTGGGATCGCTGTTTTTGCTGACTCCTATGCAGAGTGAATCAAAAAAATATTCTTCCGAGCTCGGAATCAAATTATAAGTTTCAGTATCTTCAATGTAATTTATCGCTTGATTTTTCGCAACAAATATTACATCGGCGCGTCCTTCGTTGACTGCTTTAAATCCGTCTTCCATATTTTGAACATATCTTATCTTGTCCGCCGAAAAATATTTGTCAATGTGAGATTTTGTATACAAAAAATTTTCACATGCCGCAACCGTATTTTTTGCATTTTCATCATAATCCGCTCGATGTACCGCCACAAATCCTATATTTATATACGGTTGAGTTAAATTTATTTCAAAATCATCTGCCCAACTGTAATCACAAAGTGCATCTGCCATTAAATCTACTTTTCCACTTCTTACAAGTTCCGCACTTTCCTCCGGCGTATTTGTTCCTGTAAATTCCATTTCAATTTGTAAATCTTCCGCTACTTTCTGCATTATTTCCACTATTGCGCCTTTAAATTGTCCGTCTTCCTTATAAACCGTCGGCTTTTGATTTAATGATACTGCCACTTTTAATTTTTTTTGTTCATTTAAATATTCTCTTTCATTTCTATTCAATATCAATGGAAAACCTCTGCCTTCAAGATATTTTTCGGCAAGTCGATTTCTCATATCCGGTTGATACAATAACATTTGATCCATTGAATGGTTTAATTGTTCCAAAAGTTCGACATCGCTCGCTCTTACCAATAATCTGTAACTTTGTCTGTCGAATATCGCAAACGGTTTTGTATTAGTGCCAACCATTGCATCTATATATCCGTCTATCTCTCCTCTTTTGAATGATTCTTTCATTTGCCAATAATCTGTGTAAATTCTAAATTCGTAATGAAATCCTTCTTCTTCAGCTATTAACGGCAATGCAGGTGTTTCATAATTCGTCGCTAAATTTCCGATCAGCATTTCAGATTTTATTTCGCCGTTCGTCACCAATTCCATCGGAAAACGTCCTATTACATGATCCGTTCTTGTCGTATTCGGAAAAATTTTATAATCACCCGGCATCGTCGGCATCATATCTATTTCTCCATTCTCCAATGCCTCGCCCATTTTCAGCCAATTTCTGAATGGTATATATTCAAATTTCCAATGTCCGTAATTCGATAATGATTCCATATATTCGTAACCGTAGCCGCTGAAATGTCCGCTCCAATCTTCAACAACAAAACCTGTTTCTTCTATGTAACCGACTTTTAATGTCGTCCAGCTTTCATTTTTGTCAATCGGTGCTCCTTCAGCAAAATTTATATTCAATATCATTAATATTAATATCATTTTCAAAAAATTTTTCTTCAACACATTTCTCCACCTCGATTTTCTTTTTTATTTATATTTTATCAAATTATGTGGAAAAATCAATTTAAATCGTGTAAAATATTTTTTGTATTTTTTAAGGAGGTATTTTTTTGAAAAACGAAGATAAAATTTTAAATTGGGCTGTCGAATTGCAAAGTCTTGCTCAGGCAGGTTTATTTTATTGTCAAGATAAATTTGATGAACAGCGTTTTCAACGTATCAGAGAAATTTCCGCCGAAATGATTTCTCTCAAATCGGATTTGCCTCTCGATAAAATTAAAAATCTTTTTCTTAATGAATCCGGCTATCAAACTCCAAAAATTGCAACTCGTGCCGCCATTTTTGAAAATGATAAAATTTTGCTCGTTCAGGAATCTGACGGTCGCTGGGTTTTGCCGGGAGGTTGGTGCGATGTCGATCAATCACCTGCCGAAAATGTCATCAAAGAAGTTTTTGAAGAAGCCGGCTTGAATTGCAAAATTGAAAAAGTTATCAGCGTAACGGATCGTGCAAAACATAATAAACCGGATTATGTTTTCGGCGTTACAATTATTTTTTTCCTTTGCAGCAAAATTTCGGGAGAATTTATTCCCAACATTGAAACTATTGACTCAAATTATTTTTCTCTCGATCAAATTCCAAATCTCGCCGAAGAAAAATCAAATTCAGAGCAAATAAAAATGTGTTTCGATGCTTATTTTTCAAAAAATTGGATTACTCATTTCGATTAAGAGGTTTTTTCAATGTATGATTTCGATTTAAATACTGAAATTACTTATTTAAAAGGTGTCGGACCGAGAAGAGCCGCTATCCTCAATGATATGAATATTTTTACTTTTTACGATTTTTTAACTCATTTTCCGCGCGATTACGAAGACGAACGCGAGGTTACAAAAATATCGGATCTCGTGCCTGATGAAGTTGCTCTTGTCGTCGGTTTTATTTCAAATGTTACTTTTAAGGAAATTCGTCAAAATTTGTCAATCATTGAGGCGATTATTGAAGATTCTTCCGGCTATATTAAAATTTCTTGGTTCAATCAAAAATATTTGCGCTCAAAATTACAAACTGGCATGAAATTATTGATTAAAGGCAAAGTTTCTATCGGATTCAGAAATTCTTTGCAAATTGCCGTTCAATCTTTCGATTTCCTTGATGATGACGAAAATCCGAATTTGGGAATTTTTCCTGTTTATCCTTCAAGTGCAACTCTTACTCAAAAATTTTTTCGTTCCTCAATGAAAATTTTAATTTCAAAATTGCCGCCTCAAGATGAAATTTTGCCGAAATCAATTTTAAAAGAAAACGATTTAAACATGTCATACGACGAGGCTTTAAGATTGATTCATTTTCCGAAAGATAAATTTAATATTGAGAATGCTCGTTATCGTCTCGCTTTCAATGAATTATTTCTCATTCAATGCGGTCTTATGCTCATCAAAAAAAATTCAAAAGATGAAGATTTGGGGATTGAACATAAAAATTCAGGCGAACTTTTTGAAAATGTAAAAAATTCTCTTCCGTTCAAACTCACAAACGATCAAAATATAGTTTTAAAAGAAATTTGTTTTGATATGGAAGATCCGACTCCAATGCGAAGATTAATTCAAGGCGACGTTGGCAGCGGTAAAACTGTCGTTGCTCTTCTGGCACTCGTTAAAACTGTCGAAAATGATTTTCAAGGCGTTTTTATGGCTCCTACTGAAATTCTTGCAATTCAACATTTTGAAAAATTTTC
>CAJOPN010000143.1 GCA_905236285.1 uncultured Selenomonadaceae bacterium
AGATTATTTTTCGTCATAAGTTTTTGAATCTCAGTCATTGAAACTTTGTCTTTGATAACTTTATTTTTGCGTTCAGGATTATTTGCAGTAGCATAAGGCGGGTTGAAAAAAATTATCCAATTCAAATTCGGATTTTTTAAATCATCGACGAGTTGTTTAGGCATCTTCGGCTTTGAATATTGAAGTTGACCGACAAGAAAATCAATATCGTCATTAAGAAAATCATATTGAAAAACATTTGCAGTCGGAAAAATTTTTTTGCAGTATTCGGCATCATCATTAAGAAGAGTAGAAATATAACAAAATTGAAGAGCTTCACTCGGCAAAACAAATTCAAGATTACCTGTACCTGCAGCCGGATCCCAAAGTCTGAAATTTTCTGATTTGTACCAATTCGCTCCGACAGTCCGCTCAAGATATTCAAGAGCTTTTTTTGCAAAATCAATCGGCGTGAAAAATTCACCTGTAAATCTTCGCAGTTCAATTTCACTCATACGATCCATTTTTTGACGAATTGCAATGACAGTTCTCGGATTAGAAATTTTTTCGTAAGTATTCCAGAAATTTTTATAAAGGTCGATCGGAATTTTTTTTGTAATTTCGCCGTTGTTGGTGAAAAACAAAACCATGTCGCGAATAATTTCGGTTTTTCCTTCTTCAATGTCGGTGATGAAATATTCGGAACATTTTCTGCCGTTCTCAACGTAATTTCCGAAAAGTGACTGCCAATACAAAAATATTTCATAAAAATTATTTTCGTTAATTTCTTTTTTTATGTCGAAAAGGTGAAGCTGTTCGGAAAGCAGAGAATTGATTTTGACGACGAAATTATTTTCATCTTCGGCTTGATTGAAATCGAAAACATGAAGATTTTGAATCAATTTATCATTTGAGAGATCGGCGACGAGTTTTTTGCAAGGATTGCTCGCCGCCAAGTCCCAATCATAATTTTTACGATTCGATTTAAGATAATAATTTTTGAGTTGAATTGTCTCAATCAGAAAAGCAGAATTTTTATCAATTCCGCAGATGAATTTACTCGGCACTTCGGCAAAATTTCCGTACTTTAATTTGCGAATGTAATAGAGTGCCTGAGCAATGACTTTTGCACGAGTATTTACATTTTGAAAATTTTCGTCAAATTTAAATTCAAAAGTAACTTGCGGCGTGTAAAGATCAATTTTGTGTTTGGTGTTGAGTTTTAATTTGAAAATTTTTGTGAATTGATTTTTAATTTCTTCTTCAGATGTGCAGTCATCAAAAAATTTTTTAAGAGATTTTTTCATTGTTCAAACTTTCTTTGTAAACAGATCGCTGCTTCGATACGTCATATAATTTTCATAAAAATAACTTGCGTCGAGACCTTTCATAAAAATTTCTCTGTCATCAATTTTTTCAGTAAGAGGATTTTGGAGAAGTTTTTTAATTTCGTCGTCATTAATCGGACTTCGTTCCATTGAATGAAGATAAGAATTTTTTTCTACACGACTCCAATCAATGACTTTGCCGAGTTCAAGTGCCAATATTCGATCAAGCCACAGCCTCATACTTCGACCGTTGCCCTCTCTGAACGGATGAGCAATATTCATTTCGACATATTTTGAAATTATTTCATCGAAATTTGATTGAGGCATTTTTTCGACTGCGGCAACAACTTCACCGAGATAAATTGCCGATGCAAATCGAAAATTTCCTTTGCTGATATTTTCGCTACGAAGTCTTCCTGCAAAATAATAAATATCTTCAAAAAGTCTTCTGTGAATTTCGGCAAGTGATTTAAAACTTCCGGCTTGAAAATTTTTTAATTCGCCGCTGCTCCAAATTTCAATCGCTTTTTTCTTGCTGATTTTTTCTTCGACTCTTGCAAGTTCGACTTCGTTTTCGATATTAAATTTATTTTTTAAAGTCATGCCTGAAAACTTTTTATGCGGTTTTCGATTGATTTAATTTTTTCTTGAGCAGCAGATAATTTTTCTCTTTCACCTTGAACGACCTCTGCCGGTGCTTTTGAAATAAATCTTTCGTTTTTAAGTTTATTTTCGGTTGATTCGATACCTTTTTTAATTTTGTCGAGTTCCTTTTGAAGACGAGCAATTTCTTTATCAACGTCAATCAATCCTGCGAGCGGCAAGAAAATTTCAACACCTTCAACGACTCCGCTCAATGCGTGCTCAGGTTTTGATTGATCGATACCGAAAATTTTAATCGGATCTGCCGATGCCAATTTGTTTAAATAAATTTCATTCGATTTAAAAATACTTCTGAGATTTTCATCGGCAATATGCAAAATAACTTCACTCTGTTTTTTCGACTGCACTCCGATTTCTGCTCTGAGATTGCGAATTGTTTTAATTGTCTCCATGATTGCATTCATAGATTTTTCGGCGGCTTCATCAACTTCAGATTCTTCAACCCATTTTGCGATCATAATGCTTTCACCGTCGTGAGGTAATTTTTGCCAAATTTCTTCGGTCAAAAACGGCATGAAAGGATGCAAAAGTCTCAAAGTTTTTTCAAGGACAGTCGAAAGAACATAAAGCGCAGTTTGTTTTGAATCAACATCATCGCCGTAAAGACGTGACTTTGTAAGTTCAATATACCAATCGCAATATTCACTCCACAAAAATTCATAAATCATTCGAGCCGCTTCACCGAGCTCAAATTTATCAAGATTTTCAGTAACACCGCGACGAGTTTTTTCAAGACGTGATAAAATCCATTTGTCTGCGAGAGTAAAATTTTTTTCGGAAGGCACAAAATTTTTGTTGAAATTTTCGAGATTCATCAGCAAATATCTTGACGCATTCCAAATTTTATTTGCAAAATTTCTTGCCGATTCAACTCTTTCTTCATAAAATCTCATGTCATTGCCCGGAGTGTTGCCGGTGATGAGCATAAATCTCAAAGTATCCGCGCCGAATTTGTCAATAATTTCAACGGGATCAATTCCGTTGCCGAGAGATTTTGACATTTTTCTTCCGTAACGATCGCGAATAAGTCCGTGAATGAAAACATATCTGAAAGGAACATCACCGCCGAATTTTAATCCCATCATAACCATTCTTGCGACCCAGAAGAAAATTATATCGTAACCTGTGACCAAAACACTCGTAGGATAAAATTTTTTAAGTTCTTGAGTCTTTTCGGGCCATCCCATAGTTTCAAAAGGCCATAATGCAGATGAAAACCATGTATCGAGAACGTCTTCATCTTGATGAATATTTTTTCCGTGACAATGCTCACATTCAGTAATATCTTCGCGCGAAACGGTTGTATGTCCGCAATCATCGCAGTACCATGCAGGGATTCTGTGTCCCCACCAAAGTTGACGACTTATACACCAATCACGAATATTTTCAAGCCAATTTTCATAAATTTTTGTGAAACGTTCGGGAACAAATTTAATTCTGCCGTCACGGACTGCCTCAATCGCAGGTTTCGCCAATGATTCCATTTTTACGAACCATTGTTTTGAAATAAGCGGTTCAACGGTCGTATTGCAGCGTGAACAATGTCCTACTGCATGCTCGTGATCTTCGGTTGAAATTAAAACTCCAAGATTTTTTAAATCTTCAACAATTTTTTTGCGGCATTCATAGCGATCGAGTTTTGAATATTTGCCGAGATTTTCACTCATCGTTCCGTCATTTTCGATTACTTTTATTTGTTCGAGATTATGACGCAATCCCATTTCAAAATCATTCGGATCATGTGCCGGAGTAACTTTAACTGCGCCTGTTCCAAATTCTCTGTCGACATATTCATCGGCGAAGAGCGGAATTTTTCTGTTGACGATCGGAAGAATTAAAATTTTACCAATTAAATTTTTGTAACGCTCATCATCTGGATGAACCGCAACGCCTGTATCTCCAAGCATTGTTTCAGGTCTTGTCGTCGCAACTTCAACGTATCCGCTGCCGTCTTCAAACGGGTAACGCAAATGCCAAAGATGACCTTGTTCCGTTTCGTGTTCAACTTCAATATCACTTAATGCCGTATTGCAATGAGGACACCAATTTGTAATTCTTGTACCGCGATAAATTAATCCTTCTTCATAGAGACTGACGAAAACTTCGCGGACGGCTTTTGAACAGCCTTCGTCCATTGTGAAACGTTCTCTGTCCCAATCGCAGGACGAGCCCAAACTTCTGAGCTGATACATAATTCGACTGCCAAATTTTTCTTTCCATTGCCAAACACGTTTCAAAAATTTTTCGCGTCCAAGTTCATAACGATTTGTACCTTCGCCGCGCAATGACTCTTCAACTCTTGCTTGTGTCGCAATTCCTGCATGATCGCAGCCGGGCATCCAAAGCGTATTGTATCCTCTCATTCTGTGATAACGAATCAAAATATCCTGCAATGTCTCGTCAAGAGCATGACCCATGTGAAGCTGTCCCGTAACATTCGGCGGAGGTATTACTATGCTGTAAGGTTCTCCTTTTGCATTGACATCTGCATGAAAATATTTTTTATTTTCCCATTTCTCATAATTCTTTTTTTCAAAATTTTGTGGTTCATACACTTTTGAAATATTTTCCATTAATAAAAATCTCCTTCAAAAAAATTTTTTCTCATAACATGTTACGCAAAAATAATTTTGTTCGTTCCTCTTTCGGATTATTAAAAAAATCTTTCGGATTATTTTCTTCGACAATTACGCCGCCTGCCATGAAAATTACTCGACTCGCCGCCTCTCGTGCAAATGCCATTTCGTGAGTTACAACTATCATTGTCATATGTTCCGCCGCAAGTTCTCTCATCGTCTTTAAAACTTCGCCTGTCAACTCAGGATCAAGTGCACTTGTCGGCTCATCGAAAAGTAAAATATCAGGCATCATCGCCAATGCTCGCGCGATTGCTACTCTTTGTTGCTGACCGCCGCTCAATCTTGCCGGATAACGATCTCTGACTTCACTCAAGCCGACTTTTTCCAAAAGACTTTCAGCCGTTTTTATTGCCTCATCACGCGAAATTTTTTTAACATAAATAGGTGCCTCAATCAAATTTTCAATGACCGTCATATGTGGAAATAAATTAAATTGCTGAAATACCATTCCCGTCGCCGACAGAACTTCACGCTGTTTTTTTTCGTCAACATAAATTCCGTTCTCTGCCAGCGTTTGATTTTTGATTTTAATGTCGCCTTTGTCAATAGTTTCAAGATGATTTATACATCTGAGCATTGTCGATTTTCCCGATCCGCTCGGTCCAAGAATTGCAACCACTTCACCTTTGTCAACTATTAAATCTATTCCGCGCAAAACTTGATTTTCTCCGAATGATTTATGTATTCCCGTCAATTCAAGCATCGTATTTGCCATAATGAGCCTCCAATTTTTTAAATGCCCAAGTCAAAACGGCAGTCATTGCAAGATAAAAAATCGCCGCAATTAAAAAAGGTGTCATATCAAATTCACGCTGAACAATCGTCCTTGCCACTCTCAATAAATCATTCATCGCCAAAATGTAAATTAACGAAGTATCTTTGACGAGATTGATTGTTTCGTTTGAAATCGGCGGCAATACTATTCTCAACACTTGCGGAAAAACTATTCTTTTCATCGTGTGCCAATGCGACAATCCCAAAACTTTTGAGGCCTCAAATTGTCCGCGAGGTATTGCCTGTAATCCTGCACGAAAAATTTCAGCAAAATATGCTGCATAATTCAACGTAAATGCCAGAAGTGCTGCCGCAATGTCCGGAAGCCGCAAACCGACAACAGGCAATGCAAAATATACAAAAAGTAATTGCAGCATTAAAGGAGTGCCTCGCATTATCCAGACATAAAACTCCATCAACAGACTGAGCGGTTTTATTTTTGAAAGTCTTCCGAGTGCTGCCAATGCTCCTATCGGCAATGCCAAAATCAACGTAATAAAAAATATTTCCAATGTAACGCCTGCGCCTTGAAATATAAGCACAGTCATATTTAAAAATTTTTCCATCTTTTTAAAAAATTTTCTCCCGATTTATTTTTTTATTTGGCTCAAAAAATTTTCCATCATCACGCGACCGTCTGCAGTCAAAATTGATTCGGGATGAAATTGTATTCCTTCAACATCAAAATTTTTATGTCTCACTCCCATTATCGTTCCGTCGAAAAGTTCACAAGTTATTTCAAGACAATCCGGCAATGTTTCGCGCTCAATTATCAATGAATGATAACGTCCGATTTCTATATTTTGCGGCAAATTTTTAAAAATTCCTTTGCCGTTATGTTTAAGTGGTGAAGTTTTTCCGTGAACAATTTCTTTTGCACGAATTATTTTTCCTCCGAATACTTCGCCTATCGCCTGATGTCCGAGACATATTCCGAGTATCGGTAATTTATTTTTAAATTTTTCAATAATTTCTTCGGTAATTCCCGCATCTTTCGGCAATCCCGGTCCCGGTGAAATTGCAATCGCCTCGTATCTTTTCGGATCAATTTGCTCAGTCTTAATCATATCATTTCTGAATACTTCAACCTGTGCTCCGAGTTCGCTCAAAAGTTGATATACATTGTAAGTGAATGAATCATAATTATCAATCAATAAAATCATTTTCATTTCTCCAAAAATTTTTTTAATTGTCGCCTTCAAAAATTAATGAACAAATTCCGTAAATCGTATAACCTATAACACCGGCAACTATTACAGTACCTTCGACGAGTTCACCTATTGCTCCGACTCCGTTAATCACGTCTCCGAATCCTGAACTTGAATTATTTTTTGTCGGATTTTTCGGCGGATCATATTTAAGTTTTTTAGAAATTCCAAGCCATTCTTCAGCTTTTTTCAATTCAGCGTCGCCGTTGTCACTACTCAGCAAATTTGTAAAAAATCCCGATTTGTCATCACCGATTTTTTTGTAAATTCGACTGATATTGTAAGCAATTTGTCCTGCAGAAATTCCGTCGCTTTTTTCATATGCCGCACTTAACCAATTCAGAGCATCATAATAATTTTTTTGTTGAGCCGTATAAATTCCGAAATTAAACATGCCGTTGGGTGATCCGTTTTCCGCAGATTTTTTAAGCCAATGATATGCTTTGTCGAGATCTTTTTTTACAAAAAATCCGTTTTGATACATGAAAGAAATATCCGCCATTGCGTCGGCATTTCCTAAATCTGCCGCTCGTTTAAAATAATTCAATGCCTGCTGGTAATTATTCGTGCCGCCTTCATTGAAATACATCATCGCCAAATTTCTCATTCCTTCAGCATTACCTAAGTCCGCCGATTTTCTGAACCATTTAAATGCTTCGTGTCTATCCTGTTTAATTTCTTTTCCTTCGTAATAAATTTCTCCCAATTTGTTGATTGAGGCAATATCTCCGAGTTCGGCGGCTTTTTGAAAATATTTTATTGCTTCAGCAGAATTTTTTTTGACTCCTTCTCCTTTGAGATACATATTAGCCAGATTGTACATTGCATTGACATGATTTAAATTCGCCGCTTTTTGATACCACTTAAAAGCATTTTCATTATCCTGCAAAAAAATTTCTTCGCAATTATAATACATATTGCCGACGATATTCATTGATTCGACATCACCAAATTCAGCCGCTTTTTTATAAAGTTCAAATGCTTTCAACACGTCGCGATTAACTTTTTGTCCGCTCATAAATTCATCAGCTTGTTTTTTATATATCGCCGCCTGCATTGGATTAATTTTTTCTTCTTGAGCATTCGGCAATTTTTCGACATTCGGCATTTTTATTTTTGAGAAAAGTGAATCAGAAAATTTTTTTGACAATGATTTATTTTCTTTCTGCTTTAAATTTTCTTTTGAATCATCTTTCATTAATTCTTCAACCGTTGATTTCACTAATGTTTTTGCAGTTTTGAACAAAATTTTTTTCTTATCCATTATTTTCAACCTCTTCAACCACTTCAAAGAGTGCCTTCGCTTTCTGCAAAATTTCTTTGTATTCGTTAATCGGAATCGAATCAGCTACAATTCCTGCTCCTGCCTGAATGATTGCCGTGTCGTCATTTTCAATTCTCATCGTGCGGAGTGTTATGCACATGTCCATATTTCCGCTGAAATCCATATAACCGACTGTTCCCGCATAAGTATTTCGTTTGACGCTTTCAAGTTCGTTTATAATTTCCATCGCACGAAGTTTTGGAGCTCCGCTGACTGTTCCGGCAGGAAATGTTGCACGCAGGACATCAGGCGGCGTATACATTTTTTGAAGTTTTCCGGTAACGCTTGAAACCATGTGCATTACATGTGAAAAATATTCGACCGATTTATATTTTAAAACTTTGACTGTTCCCGCCTCAGAAATTCTTCCAAGATCATTTCTTGCAAGATCGACCAGCATTGAATGTTCTGCACATTCTTTAATATCAGCTTGAAGTTCATCGGCGAGTTTTTTATCTTCAATTTCATTTTTGCCGCGTCGACGAGTTCCGGCTATCGGATATGTATAAACATTTTCACCGGAAACTTTGACAAGCATTTCTGGAGATGCTCCGACGAGTTTAACGCTTCCAAAATTGAAATAAAACATATAAGGAGAAGGATTAACTTGACGCAGACGACGATAAAATAAAAATGGAGGCTTTGAAATTTTTTCACGAAATTGACGGCTTGGCACAACTTGAAAAATATCTCCGGCAAAAATATGTTCCTTAGCCTTGTTGATTGCGTCAATAAAATCTTGAGGAGTATCTCCGTATTTCTTTAAAAAATTTATTTTTGAATCACGCTGTGAAAATTTTTCGGTTAAATTCAACGGCGCAGACAGTTTTGATTTAACTTCCTGCATGTGTGCGACAATTTCGGAATAAAATTCATCAAGATTATTATGTCCGCGAATGTCTGCAAGATAAATTAATTGTGCCGAATTTTTAAGCGAATCAAAAACGACGAGAATTTTGCAAATCATAAATTGACCCAAAATTTCATCGTCATCAATTTCAACTCCTCTTACTCTGTCGAATGTCGCCGCAACTTCAAAATTAAAATATCCGACCATTCCTCCGTTTGCAAGCGGTAAATTTTTATCAATTTGTGCAGATTTAAAAAGCGTCATGTAATGTTTGATGGTCGAGACGGGATCACCGACTGTCACGCGCATTAAATCGCCTTCTTGGATCATCAATTTATTTTTGAAAACCTGCAGGCGAATAAACGGCTCTGCTCCGATGAAGGAATAACGTCCGAATGCTTGATGAGTGGTATCAACCGATTCAAGTATAAAACCTTTTTCGTCATCAACAAGTTTGTAATAAATTGAAACGGGAGTATCCAAATCCATATTGATATTTGTCGATACTGCTATCAAATTCGATTGTTCGGCAAATTTTTTAAATTCTTCAAGCGAAGGTGTAAAATTATTCATTTAAATACCTCATAAAATTAATTTTATTTTCGTGAGTTGAAGTCGTCGGTCGACCTAAATTTTTTCGCGCACCTATTGCACATTTAATTTCCAAAAAACAAACGCCGTCGAAATTTTTCATTGCATTTAATTCATCATCAAGCGAATCAAAATTATCGACACATGCAATTTTTTCATAGCCGCAATTTTTTGCAATCTCAGACAAATTAAAATTATTTGCCGCAGTAGGAAATCCTCCGACGCTTTCATGTGCACCATTGTTGATGACAACATGAATTAAATTTTTAACGCCGCTTGATGCAATAATAGGCATTGCTCCCATGTGCATGATTGCTGCTCCATCTCCGTCAATGCACCAAATTTTTTTATTCGGCTTATTGATTGCAATTCCAAGCGCGATTGATGAGGCATGTCCCATTGAGCCGACTGTCAAAAAATCCCGCGAATGATTTTGATTGAGCGACTCGCGAATTTCAAAAAGTTCACGGCTTGCCTTGCCTGTCGTCGAAATAATCGGATCATCGCCGGAAATTTTTACAATATGTTTTATTACTTCCTCACGACTCATTTTATTTTGATTATTGTATGAAATTTTTTGTGTACATGTCAAGGCATTTTTTTTGATGACGAATGCAATTTGTTGATTTGAATTTTTTTCAAAATCAGAATAAAATTTTTTAATTTCATCAATCGAAGAATTTTCATTGACAACAAAATATTTTATTTGCAAAACGTCCAAAAGTTTCAAAGTAATTTCGCCTTGAAAAATATGCTGAGGTTCATCTTTTACATTCGGTTCGCCTCTCCAGCCGATAACAAAAACCGTTGGAATCGAATAAACTTTTTCATTGAGCAGAGACGCAACCGGATTTATAATATTTCCTTCGCCGCTGTTCTGAAGATAGACAACGGGAATTTTTTTTGTCGATAAAAAATAACCGGCAGCCAATCCGACGGCATTGCCTTCATTCGCCGCAATGATATGGTGTTTCGGATCGGTACCGTATTTATTCATCAAAAAGTCGCAAAGTGATTTTAATTGAGAATCGGGGACTCCGACAAAAAAATCTGCGTCCAAAATTTTAACAAATTCTTCAACATTCATAAATTATCACCTGACAAAATTTTTTTATAGATCATTCGCAAATCATCTTCATTTAATTTAAGCGGATTATTCGCCAATCTTTCGACATTAACCGAGTTGACCAGCTCATCGAGAATTTCATTGTTAAAATTCAACGGTTTAATTAAATCCCAATCGCGAAGAATTTTTAAAATATCAATTTCAAAAGGGAGAACGAAAAATTTTTGCATTAAAGGAAATAAATAAGCAAGGCAAAGAGCGACTGCATGACCGTGAGCGATTTTATAAAGTTCCGAAAGTTTATAACTCATGGCATGAGCCGCCGTCGTCCTTGAAATATTAATTGCTTGTCCTGCCAAATGTGCCGCGTACAACATAAAAGTACAACATTGAAGATCGGGATTTTGATTCACGAAGAAATTTTTATTTGCGTCGATTAAACGAATTGCCTCACTTGAATAAAAACGACTTTTTTCATCGGCATGCAGAGACCAGGAGGATTCTATTGCATGACAAAGTGCATCGAGAGTTGTTGATTTTTTTTGATATTCAGGCAAATTCTGCAGAGAAGCAGCGTCGAAAAAAATTGTATTCGGACGAGCATTTTCATTTTCAACGGAATATTTTTTTCCCTCATGATAAATGACTGCAAATTGAGTTGCTTCAGAGCCGCTGCCTGCCGTCGTCGGTATCGCCAAAAAATTTATTTTATTCGGTAAAATTTCCTGCATCAAAAAATTTTTTTCGGGATTCATATTTGAAAAAAGCTTAATACATTTTGCAACATCGATTGAGGAACCTCCTCCGACCGCAATCATTTCATCACATTTTTCTTCATTAAAAATTTTAACGCCTTCAACAACTGATTTATAATTCGGATTGGGTTTAAAATCGGTGAAATGAATTATTTTTACTTTGTGACGTTTTGGCAACTCATCAAAAAATTTACCAAGCCGCAATTTATTCATTGAATTGCCGTGAACCAACAAAAATTTTTTTTGCAATCTTTTTTTGAAATAATCTTCAAGCTGAATTAATTTATCGTCAGCCGTTATTATTTGTTGATTTTTGATTGTTGCCTCCCCCTCGTCACGTTACTTTTAAAGTTATTTTTTGAAAATATTTACATCTTTGAATTTTATTTTGCATTTTGTTTAATCATTGATGAAGAAATACCTTGAGTATATTCAGGCTCGACAACTTGACCATTCCATTCAGATAAAATTTCGATTGCTTTTTTTCTGACATCTGCAAGCGGACCTTCTCGCCAATCCGTACCGTGAACCATATAATCAGGACGAACCCTTCTTAAATTTTCTTCGTAATCGCGTGTGTATTGAGGAATAACTTCAGAAACGCCTTTTATATTTTCAATTACAATTTTTCTTTGTTCGTAATTCATAAACGGAGGATTTTTATAAGTTGCGATTGCCTCATTCGTGAATAATCCGACAATGACATCACCGAGTTCAGCTGCTTTTTTAATAATATTTATGTGACCGGGATGAACAATATCGGCAGCCATAGGCACATACACTTTTTTATTCATTGACGGATATTTATTCACGCTTTTCAAAAATTCTGCATGTTTTTCAATTCGCTGTCTTACCAATTTATCTGAAAAAATATCGGGATTGTCGGTTGAATATTCGGGCATTAAAGGTTTTGCGGCATGATAAATATGATGAACGCATCCGTGACAAATGCAATCTCCAAAATCGTCTTCTAAGAACATTCGGCGAACTTCTTTCATTTTTTCGCCGTACCAGCCTTCTTTCAAGCTGACTTTGTTGAGATCGGCAACGATTAACATATTTTCAAAGTCTGCATTTTCTATTGACAAATATCCTTCACACGTAACGGAAATTGCATCGAAAGGAAGATTACATCTTCGATAAGTTTCATCGTCGCATTTGCATTTTAAAAGAGTTTCAATTTCAGGCATGTAACCGCCTTGATTGTATACAAATTTGAAAACAATTTCATCTGCGAGACCTTCGAAAACTTTAAAATAATCGTCTTTCATGTCTTCAGTAAATCTTGTTAAAATTCCCGTGATGAAAATTTTGTAATTGCGTCCCGAAGTTTTTCGATATTCATTCAAATAACGCAAATGCTCAAAAACTTTGTCGAAATCGTCATGTCCGTGAATAAATTCATACATTTTTCTTTCGGGAGCATTGATTGAAAATTTTATGCTGTCAAGTCCTGCGTCGATAACTTCACGAATCTTTTCGGGAGTTGCAAGTGATCCGTTTGATGTCAAATAAACATAAGTGTAACCGATTTCTTTGGCTTTTCTGATATAATCGGGAAGTTCTTTAACCAAAAAAGGCTCACCTGTTGCATAAAATCCTACTTCACGCGTACCGAGATCATACGCTTGCTGAAGAATATCATAACAAAGTTCGGGATTGATTTTTCCAACTTTCCTTTTCATTTTTTGATGTGCACAGAAGATACATGCATGATTGCAAGCATTGGACGTTTCAATCAGAAAATTTGAGTAAGGAAACGGCGGTGTTAATGAATAAAGTTCATTCCTTAACGCCTTTTTAAGAGCAACTCGATCTGTTAAATTCATTTTTTTTCCTCCATTTTTTCACCAATTTATAAATTTTCGGGAATGAGACGAATAATCTCTTTAAACGGCATACAAATTTCATCACATTCAAGTGCACGATGATTTTTTAAAATCAATTCTGCAGCAGATTTCATAGCCGGGACACTTGCACGCATTAATTGATTTGCGTAAATTACAATATTCACTCCTCGACTTTTAAATTCTTCTTCAGTAACGGAATTAAAAGAGGTGGGTACGACAACGATAGGAGTAGAAATATTTTTTGAGCGGAAATTTTCAATGAAAGAAAAAATTTCATCAGGTGATTTTTTGCGAGAGTGAATCATAATTGCGTCGGCTCCGGCATCGACATAAGCAAATGCACGTTTCAAAGCGTCGTCCATTCCTCTTTCAAGAATTAAACTTTCAATTCTTGCACAGATCATAAAATCTTTTGTTTTCAGAGCTTTTTTGCCCATAGAAATTTTTTCGCAAAAATCTTCAATAGAATCTTGAGTTTGTTTAACTTCAGTACCGAAAAGAGAATTTTTTTTGAGTCCGATTTTGTCTTCAATGATAATCATCGACACGCCTACACGTTCAAGAGTTCGCACGGTGTAAATAAAATGTTCTTTTAAACCGCCGTTGTCTCCGTCAAAAATTATCGGTTTCGTCGTTACTTCCATTATATCTTCAATCGTTCTCATTCGTGATGTCATGTCAACAATTCCTGTATCAGGTTTTCCCTTCGCCGTCGAATCACAAAGAGAACTTATCCACATTGCATCGAATTGTTTTCCTCCACCGTTCGATTGATTGACAATTGTTTTTTCGGCAATTAATCCTGTTAAACCGTCGTGAGCTTCAATCGCCGTGATTAATCCTTTGACATTAATCATTTTTTTCAATCGTGAACGTCTCATGTCCGGCAATGAAAGTTCCTGCCTCATTCTCTCATCAAGCATTCTGTATTCTTCAGCTCTTGCGTATGGAAATTCAATCAATTTTCCGCCGTAAGTTGCAAGAAAAGCAACAGCTTCATCACGAACAGGTTTTTGAAATCCGGACTGCCAATCATCGCCGTGAACCAGATAATCAGGTTTATATTGTTTTAAATTATCGAGATAACTTAAATTTTTTTGTTCAACAACTTTGTAAACTCCGGAAATATTCTTGAATAAAGATTTTCGTTCTTCAAAGGGTAAAAGAGGAAATCTTTTATAACCTGCAACGGCTTCATCAGTAAGAACTCCTATTATCAGTTTACCGAATCTTGCCGCTTTACGAATCAAAGCAATATGACCGCTGTG
>CAJOPN010000144.1 GCA_905236285.1 uncultured Selenomonadaceae bacterium
CATGAAACTCCGAGATTTAAGCAGCGAATCAAAGTTTTTTCGGAACGATCTCCCGTCAAAAGAATATCGCCTGCCTCAATCATCTCTTCGGCTTTGTGAATACTTCCTGTCAAAATTCTGATATTGCCTTCGATGATTTCATTTTCATCACCTGAAGAAAGTGCTTTTGCCTCAGTCGCTTGAATTATGTCACGATAACGAACGCGCATATCTGCCAGGCTTTGAAGTCCGAGCTCAAGAAAATATCTCTTCGCCAAATCTCCGACCGAAACTATCCCGACAAGTTCGCCTTTACTGTCAACTACCGGTACGGATTGCAAATCATTTTTTCTCATTACTTCTCCGAGATGTCGAATTGTATCATGCTGACGGACTACCGTTTTGCAATCCAAAATTACATCTTTCACTCGCGGATATAAATCTTGAACCATAAGCGGCGGTGCAACTTTAAAATATTCCAGCGCAAATTTTGTTTCGTTATTTACTTTGCCGCATCTCGCCGCGATTGCATTCAATCCCATTGCTTTTTTCAAATGTGCATAACTTATTGCCGAACAAATTGAATCTGTATCGGGATTGCGATGTCCTATTACATAGATCGGTTTATTTTTCATTGAACGACCTCCAAAAAAATTTCAGAAGAATTTTTCTCGCTTCATTATAAATTTTTTGATTCACATTGTCCATATTTTTCAGAAAATTTTTTCAAAATCTATTGACAAATTACTTGCAATGTGCTATCCTCTATATAACCTACTTGAAGGGGTGATGTCTATTGAAACAGGGTGAAGCAAGTCATTAGGGCGATCGAAATGTTCCTTTTGAAGTTAGAGAAGTTCCACGGAGATGTTGAGCATGTCGAAACAGATTGCTTACGATTTGGGCTTGACCGATACAGGTCGTTTGAATTGGGTCATGTGGTGAGATTGACATTACTCGATCGTTCGAGAAAGAGGTTTTAAGGTGAAATTATTTTTTTACTAGAGTCGTTGTACTGTTTGGTGCAGCGGCTTTAGTGTTTTATGAATAAAAAAAAAACTTTTCTTCAGTCGAGAAGGTTTTTTATTTTTACGGCAAATTTAATTTCATCAGCGGCATTTCATCCTGCGATAATTTTTTGTCCTCAGCAGATAATTTTCCCCACGAATGTTTTATAATTTTTTCATTATGTTTTTTTGCCCATCTCAAAATCGATCGGTAAAATTTACACTCGACGCTGTTTTTATTTAAATCTTTTAATTTAATCGGTTGACCGTTCTTGTCACTTGAAAGAGTTCCCCATTGATCGTCAAGTTCAACTCTCTCCGTCACCTGCACAGTCTCATCAATCAAATTAAATTCAAGATAATCCGCTCGTCCGACCAATTTATCATAACCTTTAAGAGACTGCATATTCCAGCGGCGTTTTGCAATTACATCTTCAATTTGAATTTCATCATACATGCAGACTGTAGGCACTATCAAAATATTCAAATTTATAAATCCGTCGTCATTGACTTGATAATTTATTTGTTGATGATTGAAATAATAATTTGCTCTATCTGTCGATTGAATCCATGTATAAATATTTTCGGGGACTTCTCGCGTGTCGGCAATCGTCGAATTTTCATCTTCGGCAAATGTCACAGTCGGCATCACAAAAAAAATTCCTGCCGCTATCATGCCAATTAAAATTTTTTTGTCAAATTTCATAAAAATTTCTCCTAAATCATATACATTGTATCGAGTTCATAAGGCGTTTCCTGATAAACGTAATAATTCAACCAATTTGCAAACAATAAATGTGCAACCGATCTCCAACGTACAATCGGTTCTTTCGTCGGATCGTCATTAGGATAATAATTCTGCGGTATGTTTGGATTTAATCCTGCTTTTAAATCTCGTTCATATTCCTGTTTCAATGTCCAAGGATCATATTCGGCATGTCCCGTTATAAAAAATTGTTTTCGTTCCAAATTCGCAATTATATATGCTCCGGCTCCGACATCAATTTCTGTTTCAGCCAAAATTGTCAGCTCCGAAACTTTTTCAATATCCTCTCTCAATTCGTCCGTGTGTCTTGAATGTGGTACATAAAAAATATCGTCGAATCCGCGCAATAATTTTTCATGTCTCACACATACATGATGTTTGTATACGCCTGAAATTTTTTCGTCGAGAATATATTTCGGTACTCCGTAATGATAATATAATCCTGCCTGTGCTCCCCAGCAAATATGAAATGTCGAATATACATGCGTTTTGCTCCATTCCATTATCTCCGAAACTTCCTGCCAATATGCCACTTCTTCAAATTCCATAAATTCAACCGGTGCTCCCGTTATTATCAAGCCGTCATATTTTTTATTTTTTACATCTTCAAATGTTCCGTAAAATTCAGTCAAATAATCCTGCGGCGTATGTGTCGGCACATATGATTTTGTGTAAATGAAATCAACTTCAACCTGCAACGCCGTATTTCCCAAAAGTCTCAAAAGCTGAGTTTCGGTAACGTGCTTAATCGGCATTAAATTTAAAATTAAAATTTTTAGTGGACGTATATCCTGCGAATAAGCTCGATCCGCGTCCATTACGAAAATATTTTCATGCTCAAGAATGTGTGCAGCAGGCAAATTATTTGGTATCTTTATTGGCATTAAAAAATCACCTCAATCTATCGAATAACGATTGACCCAAGTCGAATAACCTTTTGCAAATGCACGCAATCTTACCAAGCCTTTATATTCCGGTGCATCTCCTTTAATCATTCGATACGCTCCGCCGTTTTCGTCCTGCAAATCATTCCAGCCTGTACTGTGAGGTGTCCAAATATCTCCTTGTGATATTTTTTCCGTGCCTTGTGATAAATTGACTGCTTTTTTCATAAATCTTATTTCTATTACTTTTCCTGCCGAATTTTTTGTTTCCTGCCATTCCCACAAAATTAAATTCGATCCTTTTAATCTCATCGTCGTTGTATCAGCCGTCACCGTCGTTGTATTTCCTTCAGAATCCGTTGCCGACCATAAATCTATCCAGCGATCTTTTGCATTTTTTCTGTCCATTTCTCCGCGTCTGAATACTTCATCGACTATTGCCGCGTAAAATATTTCGTCGAATGACTGCACATTTATTTCTTTTATTTTTTCTTCAGTCGTCGACCATGTTAATTTACCTGTCGCATCATAAAAATCTTCTCTTGCATATTGTATTGTTCGATTTTGCGGATTTATTCTTAAAAGTGCTATGCTGTATGACAACATTTTTGGATCAGGCAGAATTGATTTTATTTCGTATGCGTCAATCGTCATCGCTGCACCTTCATATGTGTAAGTTGTTTTCGTCCAGGCTTCAATTTCAGTCGGTACTTCTTTGCCGCTTGAGGTTTTTACTTTTTTGACGACTTTCACCGAATCTGGTTCAAAATATTTTCCGTATTTGTCATCTGCCGAAAGATAAAACCATTTCGTTTCATTTTGTATTGTATCAGCCGGCAGTTGAGTTACTTTTGCCGCATTACTGTTCATCGGAAAATTAAATATCATTGCTCCAATTATTAAACTCGCCGTAAAAATTTTTTTGTTCATCGGGATTCACCTCGTTTGCATTTTAAAAAATTTTTTTTATTTTTCTGCCGATTTTATAATTTCTTTGCGCAGTTCATCAAGACCGATTTTTTGTTTTGCACTTACCCTGATTGCCTTTTTGCCTGATGCCTCACGTACTGCCGCCGCCAAATGTTTGCCATCGTCCGAAAATTTATCAATTTGACTTACTATCGGAATCACCGGAGTACCTGCTCTGTTCAAACGACTTATCCATGCAAGTTCAAGTTCAATCGAATCATTTGCAATCAACATCAATGCAATGTCAATTTCTTCTGCCGTCTCTTGAGTCTTTTTTATACGTTTGCCTTCTGAATCAAGTCCTGCCGTGTCAACAAGTGTTACTGCTCCCAATCCTTTTATGTCCATTGCCTTATAAATCGGCTCGGTTGTTTCGGAAATTTCGACGGCATCTATTCCGAGCAGCGCATTTATCAATGCAGATTTTCCGCTGCTGCGTTTGCCGAAAATTCCAATCTTCATTTTTTTTAATTTGTTTAAATAATTTTCTTCGCCGAACATTTCCTCACTACCTCTCAATATTTTTTATTTTTTTAATTTTATCATAGTTTTCTGAAATTAATCTATTGCTTAAAAATTTTTTGTCAATTTAAATTATTCTTGCCTCAAACAAAAATACCTGCTAAAATCTTTTCAATCATTTCAAAGGAGTGTTTTATTATTTATTGTTTGAATTTGGATTTTTTAAGATGATTGATTTATTAAAAAAATGTGAATTGTGTCCGCGAAGATGTAAAGTCAATCGTTATGAAAAATTTGGCTTTTGCAATTCGTCCGACAAACTAAAAATTTCTTTGGTAAGCCTTCATCAATGGGAAGAACCTTGTTTAACCGGTGAGAACGGTGCAGGTACAATTTTTTTTACGAATTGCAACTTAAAATGTGTGTACTGTCAAAATTATAAAATCAGTCAGCAAAATTACGGCGTTGAAATTGAAATTGAAAGACTTGCAGAAATATTTCTTGAACAGCAGTCACGAGGTGCGGCAAATATTGAACTGGTTACGCCGACTCATTTTGTACCGCAGATTATCGAATCATTGAAAATTGCAAAATCAAACGGCTTAAAATTGCCTGTCGTTTATAATTCAAACGCTTATGAAAATTTGGAGACCGTTGAGCTTTTAAAAAATTATGTTGATATATTTCTGCCGGATTTGAAATATTTTTATGATGAAACGGCGATTGAATACTCATCGGCTCCGAAATATTTTGAAACTGCAGCAGCGGCAATTACGAAAATGTTTGAACTTGTCGGCGAAATTGATTTTGATTCAAACGGACAACTTAAACGCGGCTTAATCGTCAGGCATTTAATTTTGCCGAATCATCGACATGAAAGCATGAAAATTGTTGAATGGCTTTATAAAAATTTCGGCGATAAAATTTATATCAGTCTTATGAATCAATACACGCCGATATTTAAATCTGCACAATATAAAAAGCTCAATCGGCGATTGACAACTTTTGAATATGATTCAGTCATCAATTTTGCGCTTGAGCTCGGAGTTAAAAATTGTTATATGCAAATCGGAAAAACTGCATCAGAAAATTTCGTGCCGAATTTTGATTTGAGCGGCATAAAAAATTAAATGCTCCAATAAACCATCGCCTTCATCATTAGATCTGGATCATAACCGTGAGAAATTTCGGCATCCGGCAGCCATTCATCAGAAAACAGCGGAAGTGCTTCAACCATTTCTTTGATAATTTCCGCGACCGATTCGACAGCTCTTTCATCACGCGGCGAATTTAAAAAATTACCTAAAGTTTCACCGACAACAAACATATCATCTTCATTCAATGAACGCGTCGTCGGATCAAGACTTGAAAGTCTCAAAACCGGAAAAGAAATATTGCTGTTCGATGTCAGTAATTTTTCGCCTTTAACAAGCAATCCGCCTTTTGAAAGTTTTTCGACAGCTTCATTTGCCGTTTGATGATTCGGAAGTCTTACCAAAACCAAGTGATTTTCAGTCGGCGAACAAAGCAATTCAACATTTGTTTTTTTGAGACCTTTTTCCAGAGCGCGAGCATTTTTTAAAACTTGATCGGAATATTCTTTGTAACCGTCGCAAGTTGCCTCACGAAAAGTTATTGCGAGTGCCGCGAGAACATTTTTTTTCAATGAGGCGTGACCTGTTTCAATGACAGCTTTATCCAAAATTTCGGCGAGATTTTTTTTCGAGAGAATAACGCCTGTCTGAGGACCGTGAAGAGCATCACTTGCGGCAAAAGTTGCAACATCGGAGAAAGGTATCGGCGAAGGAATTTTTCCCGTTGCAATTAATCCCGCATTTTGTCCCAAATCAATCCAAAGATATGCTCCAACCTCGTCGGCAATTTCACGAAGTTTTGAATAATCAATATTATGCGGATAATTCACCGGAGAATAAATTATCATCTTCGGCTTGTTTTGAATTGCAAGATTGCGAACTTTTTCAAAATCTATTCTCAATGTATCGGGTTCAATCGCAAATTTTATAAAATTATATTGCATTTGATTTCCCGTACAATGTTCCTGTTTGCGAAGATTGAACGATAAAATTGTATCGCCGTTTTTCAAGAGAGCAAGCAAAACAACACGTGAAGCCGCAATTAAATTTCCTGTACGAACAACGGCATGCTCGGCATTAAAAATTTCGCAGGCACGTTTTGCAGCCATCGTTTCAAGTCGTCCGTAATGTTCAACCGTATGATAGCCTATAAAGTCATTTCCGAGAACACTGCCTTTGAGATATGACGAAAAAGGAGAGGCAGCACTATCGGTAGGAATCAATGAAAGAGTTGAAAGTTGACGATTGAGAGCCTCATGCAATAAATTCCACAAATCGGGATCGAAGGCTTGAAGTTGTTTAAGTAATTTTTTGTTGTTCATTTATTTCACCTCATTTAAAAAAATTTTTAGGCGAGACCTGTCAACATATAAAATAAAATGCAGAGGAAAGGCACGAAAAATTTCATAACCATCAAAACGATAATATCATAATAAGCCTCTTTGTGAGTAAGACCGCAAATTGCAAGCAAGGTTACAAGTGCGCCGCAATGAGGAACAGGATCAATTCCGACCGATGCGATTGAAACAATTCTGTGAAGAGCTTCCAGCGGAATGCCTTGAGCCGTTGCCATTTGAGCCCATTGTTCACCGAGCATTGAAAGAGCGATAGTCAAGCCGCCTGATGCCGAACCTGTAATTCCACCCATGATGTTTGTCGTGACAACTGCAGAAACCAGAGGACCGGCTGAATCGGCGATTCCGAGAAGAATTTCTTTAATCGGAAAAAATCCTGGCATACTGACCAAAACACTTCCGAAAGCAAAACCTGAAGCGACATTCAAAACTGCTGCACATGATGATGCAGCTCCGAAATTTATCGTCTGCAAAAAATTTTCCTTGCCGCTCATAAATTTTCTTCTGCCGATATATGCCGCCGCTATGCTGCTGATTATCAACGCAACTGAAATTGACCAGATTGCTTGAATTTTTCCGACACTCGATGCAAGCAGCGTCAAATTAAACGGCAAAAATTTTTCAAGACTGTTTTCGTCCCAATGAAATCCCCATTCCCAATGAAAAGGATTGCTCAAAATTACATTGATGACGATAACCATTAAAAGCGGAATCAATGATGCAGACCAACTCGGCATGAGTCGGTCTTTTTTTTGCTTGCCTTCAATTTGTCCGCCGTATCCTTCACCTTTGGCTTGAAGTGATTTTGCGCGGAATGTCAGCCAGCCCATACTTATTGCCATAAATAAAATACTTGCGAAAATTCCGAGTCCGACACCTGCCCATGTTGAAGTTCCGAAATATGACGACGGAATAATATTTTGAATTTGCGGAGTGCCGGGCAAGGCTACCATCGCGAAGGAAAAAATTCCCATCCACAAAGTTGCGGGCAATAATTTTTTCGGAATATCTGCTTTACGAAAAATTTCAGCTCCGAACGGATACATTACAAATGCAACGACGAATACACTCAATCCGCCGTAAGTCAATGCCGCACAGCCTAAAAGTACTGCAAGAATTGCGCGTTTCTCTCCCAAAATTGAAATTATTTTTCCTGCAATCGCTGATGCAAGTCCGCCTTTCTCCATCAATCGAGCAAATACCGCTCCGAATAAAAATACCGGATAATAAGTTTTCGTATATTCTGCCAATCTCGTCATGTAAAGTTCGGAATAAATAGGTAAAATTCCAAATTCGCTTAAAATTGCTGCCAGGACTGCAAAAAACGGCGCAATTAAAATTATTGACCAGCCGCGATATGCAAAACTCATTAATCCAACAATCCCGACAAAAATAAAAAATGTCTCCAATGCAACAAACACCTCTCAAAAAAATTATTTTGTTCATTGCTTCATTCATTTCAAAAATTTTTTTTATAGTATCATCAAATTTTTTTGCTGTCAATGCTCATTTCTGCAAACAAATATGACATCAAAGCTGCAGAATTTCTGCTTTCTTTCATCAAATATCTGTACACAAAATATTCAATTTCATGTTTTTTGAGACTGCCCAAAAGATTTTTCAAAAATTCAAAATGCTGCTTGACGAAAAAATCAATCACCAAGTAACGCGAATCAAGATTTTTATTGAAAAATTTCTGTGCAGACATAAATTCATCAAGAATATTGACACCTTCAACAATAACTTTGAGCCATTTATTCATTTCATTTTCGGCATTTGAATTTGTTCTCATCAAGCCGCTTTTTCTCTCACGATATATATACGCAACTTGCGGAATACGAACATATTTTTTTGCAAAGAAAAGACATTTAAAACAAAAAATCATATCCTCCGACATTTTCATTGACGGAAATTCTATTTTATTTTTAAGTAAAAAATCGCGTCTGAAAAATTTTCCCCATGGCGGCCAAAAAAAATATTTTTGATTGTAGCGTTTGATTCTTTCCTTCATGTCATTCGTTTCAAATTCGACTTCTTCGACGAAATCGCCTGATTCATTCGCCGCTAATACCAATTCATCGCGTTTAAATTCTCTGCCGTCATCGTGAAATACAAAAACTTTTTCCGTATGCAAAACATCAGCTTGAGTTTTTTCGGCAATTTCAAAATAATTTTTCAAAGTCGTCGGCAAAAGCATATCATCGCTGTCAAGGAATAAAATATATTTGCCACTTGAAATTTTAATGCCGTCATTTCGCGGAATGCCTGCACAGCCGGAATTTTTTTCACGTCGAATTATTTTTAAACGTCCGTCAAAATGCTCAATCAATTTTTCAACTTCTGCGACAGAATTGTCTTTTGAGCAATCGTCAACAACTATAACCTCGAAATTTTGAAATTTTTGACTCAGAACGCTTATCAAACATTGACGAATATATTTTTCGGTATTATACATCGCCACGACTATTGAAATTATCGAACTATTCAAAATATCACCTTCTTTGAATGAAGTATATATTTGTTGCAATTTAAAGTCAATATTTGTAAAATATAAAATAAAAAATTGGAGTGATTAAATTGAAAAAGGCGATAATAATTGCGAGTTTCGGAGCTGTTGACGATAAAATCCGCTCAAGAACGATAGATGCTTTATATTCGGACGTTGAAGAAAATTTTTCTGATTTTGAAATTCGTCAGGCATATACTTCAAATTTTATCAGAAAAAAATTAAATGAACGCGGAATAAAAATTTTGTCGCTTGAGGAACAAATTAAATCACTGCAGAATGAAGGCTTTGAAGAAATTTTGGTATTGCCGACTCATCTCACCGCCGGAGAAGAATTTGACAACAAAATTAAAATTTTCGCCGATGAAAAAATAAAAATTCTGCCGCCGATGTTTTCATTGAAATGCAACACGAATTTTGATGTAAAAATTTTACAAGTCGTCGTTGATTGCTTTAAAACTTTTGGTGATGAACAACTCGTATTAATCGGACACGGTTCACCTCACAGGCACAATCCCGTTTATGAAAATTTGCAAAAATTGACAGATGAAAAAATTCATATCGGAGTAATTGAACCGAGTGACACGCCGAATTTTGAAGACGTTTTGAAAAGACTGCAAAAAAATAAAGCAACGAGAGTTTTAATTGCTCCGTTACTTTTTAATGGAGGCGTTCACGTTACTGAAGACATTGCAGGTTATAACAAAGATTCATGGAGTTTCAGATTAATTGCCTCCGGTTTTTTTGTGAGAGTGTGTTATGACGGCTTGGGAAGTTTTGAAGAGTTTCGCCGACTTTATATTGAACGTCTTGAAAGTTTTTTAAATTAGAAGAAGAATTCGACACGACCGAAGAGTTTTTCAGCATCGCCGCCGCCGGTAATATATTCGCCGTTAAAATATTTTGCAATGAGACCGATATTTTTCATCGGAGCATAACCTGCGCCGACAAACCATCCTTTTGCACCTGCGATAACATCATCGGCAGTAGGAGCAAATGAAACATTAGTGCCTTGTCTTCTGTAACCTGCCCAAACTCCCCAATCTCCTTTTTCGGGATTGTCGCCGTAATTGCCGTAATCAAGTTGAGCCTGCCAAGCATAATCTTCATAATCTGCTTTGGTATTTTTTGCGTATGAACCCCAGAGATTTAATTTCTCGGTGAATTTGTAACCTGCGTTGGCACTCCAAATATTTGCTTTGTCTTCGCGAGCACGTTTTTCATAAAGAACATTTTTAAAATCGTCGTCTTCAAGTCTGTACCAGCCTGCACCGCCGTAAAGACCTTTTTCAGTATCGTATTGAACGTTGATTCCCTGCATGCTGCTCGGATCGTTTTCAGTAACATGTTCACCGAGAATTCCGCCGCCTACTCCGTCATCTGCAACACGACCTGCCAAGATTGACGCTTTTAATTTATTTCCGACTGTCAAATTTACGCCGCTGAATTCGGTATCCCAAATCAAACCGTTTTCATTCGTGAATAATTCCTGCTTACCGACTTTGACATTGAAATTTTTGTAATCGCCTTCAGCCCATGCACGAACCAATTCAAAATTCGAGCCGGTATCTTCTTTCATATCTGCATAAGCATCAATTCGAGCGTTGACTGTCCAATGTTTATTTACTTCTGCACTCGGTTCCAAACGGAAGATGAAACCGTTTTCATTTTCTCTATCTTTATGGTTTATTTTAAGCGGATCAACTCTAGTGCTGGTGTAGGTATATTCAACTTTTCCGTTCCATTTAACTTTGTCGGCATATTTTTCAAGTTCTGAAACTCTCACGCCGAGATTGTTAAGTTCTTCTGAAAATTCAGCGGCAAGACGATCA
>CAJOPN010000145.1 GCA_905236285.1 uncultured Selenomonadaceae bacterium
AAATTAGAATTGGAATTGAGAATAATAACTTCATACTTCAAAATTAAAACACCTCTTGCTGAAAAAGAGAATTGAAATGCTCGATAATGATTTGTTGAGCTTTATAAAGCCATTTTTTAATGTTGATGATAAAATAACGAAGAGCGGATTCAGTAATACCAAATTTGTCACGGAGTTTGTTGGCAAGGTCACGAAAGCCAACACAATCGAAATGTTCAATGACGGCATCATAAGCATTACTTGCAAAGAATTAGTTTGAATGAGATTTTTCATCATCAATCGCTCCTTTAGTTTTATTAAGTTCTTTATTGATTAAATTTAAAATAAAAGCATTTTTAGAAATACCAATTTTAGAAACGTGCTTTGTAAATTTTTTATTTATGTTAATTGGTATTCGTATAGTTAAATTATTTTTTTTTATTTTCATATCATACACCTCAATTTGTAAATTTGTAATTTTGTAATAGGTGACTTCACTTATTGCAAAGAATACCATAAATTTTAAGAGAAGTCAATTTAAAATCTTGATTTTTTTATTTTTTTGCTATAAAATGAAGTCAAATTGAAGTCAAGAAAGGAGTGAGAAAAATGTCAACAAATAAGCGACCTTTTACAATGAGAATGCAACCACAAAATTTTGACAAAATGAGAGTAATAGCTGCAGTTAATAAGCGTTCTGTAGCAATGCAAATTGAATATTTAATGGAAAAATGTATTGCAGAATATGAAGGAAAGCATGGACAAATCCCGCTCATAGAAAATAATATAGGAGTAAATAACGGCAATATAAACTCAACGGTGATAAATAAATGAGGTAAGATGAATGAGTTTTGCAGATGAAATAATGAAATTTTCAAATCACTTGAAAAATATTAAGACGAAAATAAAAACTGAAGAGGCAACGAAAACAGCAATGATAATGCCGTTTTTTCAATTATTGGGTTATGATGTATTTAATCCGACTGAATTTGTGCCTGAATATACAGCGGACGTTGGAATAAAAAAAGGCGAACGAGTTGACTATGTGATAATGGATAAGAAACAAAATCCGCTAATATTGATAGAAGCAAAAAATTATGGAGAAAACTTAGATAAACACGGAGCGCAACTTTTTAGATATTTTGCTGTGACAAGTGCAAAGATAGGAATATTAACAAATGGAACGGTTTATCAATTTTACAGCGATTTAGAAATGCAAAATAAAATGGACGGTAAGCCGTTTTTGATTGTAAATTTGCTAAATTTGAAAGAAAATCATATAAAAGAATTGGAAAGATTTACAAAAACAATGTTTGATATGAATGCAATCTTGTCAAAGGCGGCAGAATTAAAGTATAGTAGTCAAATAAAACAATATTTTTTAAAAGAGTTTACCGAGCCTGACAATGAATTTGTATCACATATACTATTGAACATATATCAAGGAAGAAGAACGCAAAGAGTAATAGACGATTTTAAACCGATAATTAAAAAGGCAATCCAACAATTAATAAATGAAAAAATCGGCGAAAAATTACAAAATGTATTAAAAAATGAAGAGCAAATTGTTCCGACTAAAAAAGTACAATCAATAAAAATAAAATTTTCAAAAGAAAAAAAAGAAAGTTTGATGATAATCAAGGAATTGATAAAAGATTGTATTGAAGAAAAAAGGATAAGCACAAAAGATAATGAATCAATATTTGAAATAGATATTGAAAATAATTCACAAAAGTGGATTTGCAAAATAAATTTTGACGAAAGTAGTATTTATATAAATTTGCCGACAAAAGAAAAAGAATATATGAAAAGAAAAATAAGAGAATTAAGCGATATATATTTTTATAAAAATCATTTGTGTGAAGTGGTGAATAAATTGAAAAGAGGTTAGAAAGAATGAAAGCACAAGCGATATTAAAGGGACAGGCGAAAATAATTCCATTTGATAAAAAAGAAGAAAAACTGATGAGCAAAGAAGAATATTTTGCAAAAATAAACAAAAGTATAAAAGAAATAGAAGAAGGAAAAATAATTGAAGTAAGTGCAGAAGAAATGAGGCGAATTCTTAGTGAATAGAAGATTTTCAGAAACGGCGTGGGAAGAATTTATGAGTTGGGTGTCTGAAGATCGTAAAAAAGCCGAAAAAATAGCAAATTTACTAGATGATATTGAACGAAACGGAATATCAAAAGGGAAAGGAAAACCTGAAGCATTGAAATATAATTACAGCGGACAATGGAGCCGGAGAATAGATGATACAAATAGATTGGTTTATACGATAGATGAAAACGGATATATTTATGTAATATCGTGCAAGGGACATTATAAAGACAAATAAAAAAGCAGTCTAATTGAGAAAACCTCAAGAAAACTGCTTTTTGTGTGAGAATTAAGCGAGATTTAAAGTTGTCTCGGTGGATTCTGCGATAACAGCAGACGAAAATTCGTAGTCAGTCTCATAAATATTGTTGTATTGAGTGATGAAAGCATTAACTTTAGCAAGAGTAATGTCGCTGTCAGCCGCCGCGTTAGGAATAGAAACAGTCTTAATATTTCCGTTTTCAATCATAGAAAGTTTAAGATTACGCATTTAAGTCCGCAGATTCGCTACCACTCAAGATTACCTTTTTTGGAGTGCCGGAAGTAAGAGCAAAGTAAGACGCTGCAAAAGCAGTCCCCATTGCAATAGTTACATCATCATTCTCAATTCCGTCAAAAAATTTAGAAACATTTTCGCCATTAACGACAGATTGTAATTCATAACTAAACGAGGTAGGATTCATGCGGTTCACCTCCTTTCTGAATAATTTTTACGCGCGAATAAATTATAACATTCAATCAAGTGCAATTTTTACTAATTTGAAAAATTTAGAGACGCGATAATAAAAATTAGACTGAGAAACAAAAAAGAGAGATTGAACATTTTTATAAGAACCGCCATTGAAATAATATTTGATAATCTGCTTAGAGAGTGCATCAAAAGAAGAAAGAACGGAAGAAAAAATATCATTGTAAGAAGTTTGCTTATTGTTGAAGAAAAGAAATAAGAAAAAACGTAAAGTATATTTTCGCAAATGGACCGACTTCCTTTCTACACCGAAAATTAATCTGAAAAGGATTTTTTAAGGAAATGGGAAAAATTTCCTCAGCACCGAATTTAACGGAAAATAAAAGTTAAAAGGGATTTTTTTTTATTTAACTTCGATTTTATATTTCAATTCCATAATCTCATGTTCAATGGTTTCAAAACGGATACGCTGAATTTCGTCGCGTTCCTTGATTTTATCTTTAAAGTCGTTAATAGCGTCGGTTAGATGCTTTACAGATTTATTAAGTTCAAAAAGTGTGTAAAGACAAATGACGGTAGGAATGCCGACGGAACTAACAAATTGAGGAGTAAGAAAATCCAAAAAAAATCACCTCTTTTTATTTTTCAAGATAAGATTTAGCACAGGAATTAAAAAAATTGAAATTATTATTTGGTCGCAAACGGAAATTCATTAATGTACGTGAATTACCTTTGGTTAAATGTAAATTTTTTTGTGTATCATTGCCGTTAGAATCAAGATGATAAAAACTATAATTGGCAGATTTCATATTAGCAGGGCGATAAGGATAAATTAAAAAGCCATTCTTAAATTTGCAAAAACTGATTTTGTACGGAACATAAGAAAAGAAATTAAGCGATAAAATTTCGTTATCTGATTTATCAAAGATTTTAATATTAAAAAGTCCACCTTCGCCGGTATTTTGATAAACGCCGCCTTGTCTGTAAAAATCTAAAACAGACCAATTAGGATAAGTTTCATAAGGTGAAGTAGAACTCAAGCTATACTGCCAGTTCAAATTAGAAACGACAGGTATAGTTGAAAAAGTATAATAAAAACCGTCCTGCATAGGAAAATGAAAAGAAAAAGTTTCGGCTTCAATGTGAAAATGATATTTCGTAATCCAACCTGCGGCAATATCCTCATCATCATGTGGTGTCTCCGAACCACCAATATCTTCAAAGCAATCAAAATAAGTAATAGAATTGGTTGCACTTTGTAGAGCAAAACAACGCAAGGTTTGATGTGAAAGTAAAAAATTACCGCTTTCAAAAGGCTCATTTTCATTATAAATGCCATAGATTGTATAATTGCCTTCATTGTCAATAAAACCGTCGGGAATTGAAATTCTTTTTTCGGAGTAAATTTCTTGACTATTACCACTATAAACACGAGGAGCAGTTGAAGGTAATTGGGATAAATAAGAATCAATCTGCACACCATTTTTAAAAATTTCACCGCCGGTTAATGAATTATCGGCATTATATTTGACACCTTTTAAAATAAAAATATCGCCTTTATCATTCATTTCAACGTCCAAAACATTGTCAAGTGATTGTTTTTCTAAAAATTTAATTTTATTAAGATTGTTAATCATACCCGAATATTTAACGTTTGATAATGAATAATCGCGAATGGTTTTAAAATTTTTGTTGAAATAATCGAAAAAATGGCGTTTATATACGGAAGAAAAAAGCGGAACAAAGGAAGTTTCATTGTTAAAATAAAATGAAGAATTGTCAGCTTCAACAACATTGCCATAAACGCAACTGCCGTCGGTGAAAACGGTATCGCCTGGTTTGACAGGAATATTACCGATACAAGGACACCAAACACCATTAACATTAGCATAAATACCATTGACGGCACTAACTTTAACTTTTTTCATTGCCCAACCACTACTGCGCCATAAGCTGAACGAACAGCCCAGACTTTTGAATTGGAATTAACCTCAACAGCTTGATTGGCAGCATAAGAGTTTGAACCGCTGTAAAATAAGCCGTTTTTTAAAATACCACGTTTCGCTCGTGCTTCAAATTCAATTCTTTTGTCAACACATTCTTTGATAACTTTTGCTAATCCTTTAACGCCGCCGCTCATTAAAACCACCTCACTAATTTTAATTGTTGAACAATTCTTTTTGGAGTTAATCTAATATTGTTAGAAACCAAAAAATAAGTATTGCTGTTGAAAATAATTTTTTCAGTAAAGTCAACAATGTGTTGAACTTCGGGAATGCCATTAATTATATTGCCGTAAAGTTCGACAGTTACAGTTTCTTCAATTTTTCTGTTTAACCATTCAAGAGCATTTTCGAGTTCGGTTGCAACATTCTTATCATCTGTAGGAAAAGAAGAATTAATATCAAAGTCGTAAGTAGTAGCTTTATTTTTTTTTGTTGCGTTTGAATTTTGAGCTGAACCGGCAACAGTTGGACAAAGATTGTTTTCAAAAGTAGGGGAAAAAACAGGCGCAGGACCAATTTCATTAATTAAATCTTCTTCAGAAAAACTGTCGCTTCCGCTTTCGTTTTGTTGCGACCAACCTTTTTGGATTTGCTCAAGAGTGAATAAAGTAACTTGCTGAAAAGGTTTGCCTTGAGATAATGAGGCGGCTTTAAATTCACCGTTTTCAAATTGAGTATGAGCATAATAACCGTTACCGACCGGTGTGTGAGTAACTAAACGCGTGGTAGTATCGCTGTCAATAATTGAACCTTGATATTTTTCTTCAGTTAAAACGGTTTCAAATTCTTCAATAATATAAGTGGAGTTGCCGATCCCGCTATAGTGATTATTTTTTTGCGTTGTTTGGACAGTAATATAATCGCCTGAATAAGTGTTGACTGTGGTAGTTTCGTCTGTTAAATACCAAACGGCTTTTTGTTGTCTGTGCAATTTTTCTAATGCTTTTGCTTTTGCTGAGGCTATCTTTTGAGCTTGTTTCCGAGCGTTCAATTCAGCTTTTGTTTTCTGCTGATTCCATTGGCTTAATGCTTTTTGAAAATCGTTATAATTGGAATAAACAGCGGCTTTTTGTGTACTAGCAGATTCCGCAGACTTTTTTTGATTTGTTGAACTATTGGAAGTTGAAGGAGTGCCCGAAATTCGCGGATAGTAATAATCATAACCATAAGAACTGTTTGTTGTTACACGCGTTTCATCACCGGTATCAGAATCAGTTGTTGTAATAGATTTTACTGAATTAATTAATAAGCCGCCGGAATAGGTAACAGACATGACAACAGAAAAATCAGCTCCATTATGCTCAAAGGATAATGTTCCCGAATATGGGGACGTATTATCATCATTATCATTTTCT
>CAJOPN010000146.1 GCA_905236285.1 uncultured Selenomonadaceae bacterium
GAAGATTTTTTGAATGAAAAATGCGTTGTGTTCGACATGGACGACAATAATTTTTTTGTGCAGAAAATTTCGCCGACCGAAAATCAAATTCGTATCGTTGATAATCTTGGGAGCGGTGTGGCAATTCCGATTTTATATTATTCGGATTATTTGCTTAGAAAAAGAGCGTTTAAATTATGGAGGCAATTCGTTCATCAAATACGTGCCGAACATGAAGAAATAACTGATGAAATTGCAAACAAGTTGCTTGAAAGCGTGCCTAAAATGAAAATTTGTCTGCTGGTGAAAGATTTTGCAGTCGGCAAGGAATTTAACAAAGACGGAACGCCGACGAAAAGCGGAGCGGAATTTCATGCAGAAAATCACGCCTTGCAATTAATAAAATTAGGCAATGAAGTAACAATTATGGCGAAAAAAAAATTTTATTTCACTAAGGCGAGAGAAAATTTAAATGGAATAGATTTAGTAAGATTGCATGCGCCGTTAAGGTGGCTGGAAATAATTTTGCGGCTTTTGACAACTCACAGAAATATTGATGTATTTTACATAATCGGCACGCCACAATTTTCAGTCTGGGCAATACTTTTGTCGAAAATATTAAATAAACCGACAGTATTGGCATTGACGGGAAAAGCTGAAATTTTTGATCGAAATAAAAATTGGCGAAATAAAATTTTTTCAAAATGTTCATGTTACATAGCGACGACGCATGAAATACAAAGAGGATTCATTGAACGAGGAGGAATAGAAAAGAAAAAAATAGCGGTATTGGCGCACGGAATCAACACAAAAAAATATCCGCAATCGAACGAAAAGCATCGACGCGAATTAAAAATATCTCACGGTTTGAATGGAGATACAAAAATTTTATTGTTCTGCGCCAGAGTTGTAATCAACAAAGGAATTGATACAGTAATGAAATTTTGGAAAACGATTCACGAAAAAAATAAATCTGCAAAATTATTTGTCGTCGGAGGCGGACGAACCGAAATTTTGGAAGAATTGAAAGAATTGTCAAAAAAACTTGATGAAAGTATAATTGTCACAGGCGAAATGAAAAATCCACAAGAATTTTATCAAATGGCAGACGTTTATGTATTTCCGTCGCGACATGAAGGACTGCCGACATCATTGATTGAGGCGATGAGCAGCGGATTGCCTTCCGTCGTGAGTGATATAGGCGGTTGTGACGATTTAATTTTTGATGATGAAACCGGCTATCGAATTTATTCGGAAGATGCCGACGGATTCGCCGAAAAAATTTTGAAACTTTTTGATGATGAAAAACTTCGTCAAAAACTCGGAGACAATGCTGCAAATTATGTCAGAAAAAATTGTGATTATACTGAAGTAATTCCGAAATTGCAATCAATTCTGCATGATGCTTTTTATTAAAAAAATTTTTGAAAAAGTGTAATGAAATCCAATTTGCTACGTATATATACATGAAAATGAAAAATGATTAAGTGATGATTAAAAATTGATTAAATCTATTGACAATAAAAAAATAATGTGCTATCCTTGCTGAAATTTTTGAGTTGACTTTTTGATTTATTTATTGAGAGGTGCTTTTAAATGCGTAACAGAAATAATTACTTCAGTATTGATGTTCAGGACTTCGAGCCGCAAGGTAATTCTCAACAGTTGCCGGCTGATGTCTTTAGTGCTCCGAGAATCCCTGTTCAATCGAATTTTAATTTTAACTTCAATGATTTGTTCGAGCCGTTCCATTCTTTCAACTCAAATGATGACGAAAGTGAAAATACAAATTCTTCTTCTACTTCAAGTTACAATTATGAAATTGATGATTCTAATGATTCGCCGATTGTTTATGTTGTTGATAATTTTCTTGTTGACGGCGAAAGCGATACAAGTTCAACTGCAACGACAACTGACGGTAGTGAAACAGATGTAATCTCAACGACAACCGACACGACCGACAACAGCGATACAGACGTTATTTCAACGACTACTGACACAAATGATAATAGTGATACAAGTGTAATTTCGACGACAACTGACACGAATGATA
>CAJOPN010000147.1 GCA_905236285.1 uncultured Selenomonadaceae bacterium
AAAATTTTCTGTAACGGCTTCACCTCCTGTTAATTTAATGTTGTTTTGTAACTTTTTATAAGAAATTTTTAAGTGTTTCGAGCCTCCATGAAATTTTTCGCTATTTTCACTGCTTCTACTCCGTCTTTCGCGTATGCATCTGCCCCTGCTGCCTCTGCATATTCTGCCGTTAATGCTGCTCCTCCTACCATTATTTTCGCCTCACAGCCTGCTGAATGTAATTCCTCTATCACTTTGTCTATCTGCGTCATCGTCGTCGTCATCAGCGCGCACAAGCCCACTATATCCGCATTATTTTCTATCGCCGCTCTGACTATCTTTTCACTTTCTACATCTTTTCCTAAATCTATCAATTTAAAGCCGCTGTTGCTTAAGAGTGCTCCGACTATATTTTTCCCTAAGTCGTGTACGTCCCCTTTCACTGTCGCTATCACTACTGTCCCGTTATTTTTCGTCTCCTGCGCCGGCAGTATTTTTTTTATTTCGTTAAATGCCTCTCTCATCGTTTCCGCTGACAACAGCACTTGCGGCAAATAAATTTTTCCTGCTCCAAATTCTTCTCCTAATTCATTCATCGCATCTGTCAATTTCTCCGTTATTTCCTTCGCCTCGTGCCCTTCTCTTATCGCTCTCCTTACCAATTCCGCTATCTCTTCTTTTTCTCCTTCCTTTACTGCCTCTTTTATTGCCGAAAGTACTTCTAGCTCATTTTTTTTTGCCGCTTTTTCTTGCTTCTGCCCCATTTTGCTGTATTTTAACCCGTTTTCATCTTTTCCTGTTAATGCTTCGCCTGCTTTCAAAGTGTTTTGCATTAATTCGTCGTACGGATTCATTATCGGCGCATCTATTCCTGCCGAAAGACACATCGCAAAAAATGTTGAATTTATCTGCGCACGGTTTGGCAGTCCGTATGAGATATTTGACAGCCCCATTGTCGCCGGATAGCCGAATTTTTCTCTATACATTTTTAACGTTTTCAATACTTCCAGACACGCATTTTTGTCTGCTGAAATTGTCATCACCAAGCCGTCCAACAGAAAATCTCCGTCTTTCAAGCCGTATCTTTTCGCCGTCTCGATTATCTTGCCGACTACTTCTACTCTCTCTTCTGCACTCTTCGGTACTCCTTTTTCCGTTATCGGCAGGCAGATTATCGCTGCTCCGTATTTTTTCGCCAATGGTAAATACTTTTCTAACCGCTCTTTCTCATATGTCACCGAATTTATCAACGCTCGCCCAGGATAATTTCTCAGTCCTGCTTCTAGTGCCTCATAATTGCCTGTGTCGATTGATAACGGCGCATCTGTCAACTGTGCGATTTCGATTACTGCCTTCCTCATCGCCTCCGCTTCGTCTATTCCTCCTACTCCCATATTCACGTCTAATATTTCTGCTCCTGCTTTTATTTGATTCAACGCCTCTCTTTTGACGCTCATCAGCTTCCCTTCACGGATTTCTCCTCCTAATTTCTTCCTCCCTGTCGGATTTATTCTTTCTCCTATTAATACTGTCTCCTTTTCCTTATCTATTTCTATCGTCCTGCTCCGACTCGCCAAATATAATTTTCGCCGCTTTTTCTCCCTTTCCGGAATTTTTATTTCTTTTATATTTTTGCAAAGTTCTCTGATATGATTCGGTGTCGTTCCACAGCAGCCTCCTATATATCTCGCTCCTGCCTCTATTAATTTCTCTGCCCATCTCCCAAATGTCTCTGCGTCCATCGGAAATTTCGTCTTTCCATTTTCAAGGTATGGCAATCCTGCATTCGGCTGCACACTTATCGGCACGTTTGCACTCTCTGACAATTTTTTCACTATCGGCACCAGCTGGCTTGGTCCTAATGAACAGTTCACCCCGATTACTGCTGCTCCCATCGCTTCCAGTATTATCGCTGCCGTCTGCGGATCTGTTCCCGTTACCGTCCTGCCGTCTTCTGCGTATGAAAATTGACTTATTATCGGCAGATTGCATGCCTCTTTCACCGCCAAGATTGCTGCTCTCATTTCCTGCAGTTCTATACTCGTTTCAATTATTATGTAATCCGCTCCTCCTTCTGCTAATGCCTCTGCCTGCTCATAAAAATTCTCGTATGCCTCTTCAAATTCAAGCTCTCCCAGTGGTTTTATAAATTTCCCTGTCGGTCCTATGTCTCCTGCTACTTTCGCTCGTCCTCTCGCTGCCTCTTTCGCTATTTTTACTCCGGCTATATTTATCTCTCTCATTCGTTTTTCAAGCCCGTAATGACTCAATTTCATTTTCGTGCCTCCGAATGTATTTGTTGTTATTATCGTCGAACCTGCCTCTATATATTCTTCATGGATTCTTCTTACCTCTTCCGCTTTTTCTATGTTCATAAGCTCAGGACATCCTCTTAATCCCCCTTTCTGCAGCATCGTCCCCATTGCTCCATCAAATATTTCTATCATCATTCTACCTCCAGCAGTTTTTCTATCGCACTGCTTATTTTTTTTGCCACGTATACATTATTCATCACGTACAGATGGATCCCCTCTGCTCCGTTTGTCAGCAATTCTGTTATCTGATTTTGCGCGTAGATTATTCCTGCTTCTCTCATTGCCTCCTTATCTTCTCCGTATTTATCTATTATCTTCCTCAATTTTACCGGTACTTTCGCTCCGCATATTTTGACCATTCTCTCTATCTGCTTTTTGTTCGTCACCGGCATTATTCCTGCCTCTACCGGTACTTCTATTTTCTCCTTTCTTATTTTCTCCATAAAGTAATAATAACTCTCGTTGTCGAAGAATAATTGCGTTATTAATCCGTCTACTCCTGCCTCTACTTTCTCTTTCAAATATCTTATATCCGTTTCTAAATCCTCCGCCTCTGTATGTCCTTCCGGATAACATGCTGCATATATTTCAACTTTCTCTCCCTTTTCTCTTCTTATATATTTTATTAAATCTATTGCGTGATTAAATTCCCCTTTCGGCTCCACATTCGCCACTTTATCCCCTCTCAATGCCAATATCTTTTTTATTCCTGCCGACTCCAATTCTTCTAGTATCTTTTTCGCCTCTTCTCTATCTATATTCATACTTGGCATATGCGCTACACTTTCCCGCTTATATTTTTCTTTGATTGCTTTCGCTATTTCTATCATCCTTTCGCTTGCATTCGTCGCTGTTCCTCCTGCTCCGCATGTCACGCTTATAAATTCCGGCTTTAATTCCGTCAGTTCATCCAGCGTTTTGTATATTACTTCTGCTGGCATCTCCTTACGCGGCGGAAATACCTCAAATGAATATTTTGTTTTCATTTTTTTTTCTCTCCTTTTTCAAAAAATCTTCCTTTGCATTTTTCGCATTGGAAGACCTTTTTATTTTTTATTTTTTTAATGTGATGGACTTTTTAAATTTTCATCGTATTCTACTTCTTCACCGTCTTTTTCTCTCTCCACCACTACTTCTTGATAATGGAAACATTCATTCGCTACATCTTTATTTAATATCAACAGACATAAAAGATTCGGTATTGCCATTAATCCGTTCATGGTGTCAGAGAAATTCCACACTACATCTAGCGTTTGTGTTGCTCCTATAAATGTTATGCATGAAAATAATCCACGATAGAAATAAATTACTTTTCGATTGCTTATGAGATATTCAAGAGATTTTTCTCCGTAATATTCCCAGCCGAGAATAGTCGAAAATGCAAAGAGTGCGAGACTGATTGAAACGATAACTTTTCCCCATTCGCCGAATACCGAACTGAATGCTAGAATTGTTAATTGAGCTCCACTTATAACTTTTCCTGTTTCAAGATCTATCGCTCCGAGCATTCCGCTTGAAGAAATTGCAAGAGCTGTGAGCAAACAAATTATCATCGTATCAAAAAATGTTCCTGTCATATTGACATAACCTTGACGACTTGCATGATCTGTTCTCGCGGCGGCAGCGGCAATCGGAGCTGATCCCAAGCCTGCCTCATTTGAAAAAACTCCGCGTGCAACTCCCCATCTCATTGCCGTCAACATATTTGCAACGATTGAACCGCCGACTCCTCCGGCTACAGCTTCAGTAGAAAACGCCATTGAAATCATCGTCATCAATCCGCTCGGAACATTTTCAAAATTTACGACGATAACAATCATGGTGACGACGAGATAAAAAGCAGCCATCGCCGGAACAATTATACTTGAAACTTTTCCGATTGAACGAATACCGCGCATTAAAATTGCAAGAGCACAAATCATAATTATGCCGCCGGTAACTTCGGTAGGAATTTCAAAACTTGTGTTGAGAGCAGATGCGATTGAATTTGCTTGAGTCATGTTGCCTATTCCGAATGAAGCACAGACTGCAAAAATCGCAAAAAGAGTTGCCATTAATCTGCCAATCGGTCCGCCGATTCCATTTTTCATTGCATACATCGGACCGCCGCTCATTTCGCCGACTGAATTTGTTTCGCGATATTTAACTGCAAGAACCGATTCGGCATATTTTGTTGAGAGACCAAATGCCGCAGAAATCCACATCCAAACGATTGCACCGGGTCCACCGAGAACCATAGCGGTAGCAACGCCGACAATATTGCCTGTGCCGACTGTTGCACTCAACGCCGTCATCAACGATTGAAACGGTGAAATATCTCCTTCATTGTTTGATTTCTTTTTGAAAATTAATTTGACTGCATACCAAATAAGATTTCTCCAAGGCAAAAATTTTAAACGAATCGTTAAAAAAATTCCTGTGCCGACCAAAAGCGCGAGCATGATCGGTCCCCAGACAAAATCATTTACATCATTCAAAATTTGAGACAAATCCAAAATGAAAACCTCCGAAAAAATTTTTTAGTTAAGAATTTTTTTATTTTACAATGAAATCAAAATACAGTCAAGCAAATGCTCTTGCAATTTTTTTTTTCTAATGTTAAAATCTCTTGAAAAAATTTTTTTAAAAGAAAAAAATTAAGGAGCGAAAAAAATTATGACTGAACAAGAAGTTAAAAAAATTTTGACTGAAACAAATGCAATCATGGACGGACATTTTTTGTTGACGAGTGGTCTGCACAGTACTCATTACGTCGAAAAATTTAATGTCCTTCAGCATCCGAAATATACTGAGCAGCTTTGTCTTGCAATGGCTGAAAAATTTAAAGATGCAAAAATTGAAACAGTAGTCGGACCTGTGACAGGCGGAATAATTTTAGCGCACGAAACGGGAAAAGCACTCGGAGCACGTGCCATATTCACCGAAAGAGTCGACGGCAAAATGACATTTCGACGCGGCTTTTCATTGCGTGAAGGCGAAAGAGTTTTAATCGTTGAAGACATTGTTACAACCGGCGGTTCAATAAAAGAAGTAATAGAAGTAGTAAAATCCTCCGGCGCAATTCCTGTTGCAATAAGTATGCTCGTTGACCGAAGCGGCGGGAAAATAAAATTTGATGACGTGCCCTCAACCGCACTTTTAACCTTGAACGTTGAAACATATAAGCCAGAAGAATGTCCTTTGTGCAAAAAAAATATACCGCTGACAAAAAGAGGCAGTACAGGAAAAAAATAATGCTGAAAACAATAAGAATAAAAAATTTCGCGCTGATAAAGGAGCTCTACGTTGCATTCGAAAGAGAAATAAATATAATGACAGGAGAAACGGGCGCGGGCAAAACAATAATGATAGAAGCAATGGGAGTAGTGCTAGGAAAAAGAGCGAAAGCGGAATATATAAGAGAGGGCGAAGAGGAATTAGAAGTCGAAGCAGTCTTTGCAAACGAGAGAGGAGAAAAAATAAAAAAAATCCTACAAGAAAACGAAAAAGAAGAAGAAATAAAAATAACACGAAAAATAGCAAGAAGCGGGAAAAATACAATAAAGATAAACGGGCGGCAAATAAAGCAGAAAGAGCTGAAAAAAATAGGAGAAGCATTGGTAGATATACACGGACAAAATGAAAATCGAGGAATAATGAAAGAAGGCAGAGTGTATAAACTGATAGAGACGGAAGAAATAAGAGAAGAATTAAAAGAATATCAAAAAGTGTACCGACTCTGGAAAGGACAAAAAAAATTAAAGGAGCAGAAGGAAAAATTAGCAGCGGACAAAGAGACGAGACTGGAAATATTGAGATGGCAGGAGAAAGAAATAAGAGAAGCAAAATTGAAAATAGGAGAAGATGAAGAAATAGAAGCGGAAATACGAGTGCAGGCGAATGCAGAAAAAATAACAGAATACCTTGAAACGGCAAGCAGAATGATGAACGGAGAGGACGAAGAAAATATAATAAGCAGATTGGGAGAGGTGAAAGAAAAAATAAAAGGAGTATTAAGATATGACGAAACATTAAACGAAGCGGCAGAAATGATAGAAGAAGCAATGATAAATTTGCAGGAAGCATATAATCAAATACGCAGATACGGAGAAGGCTTAGAATATTCACCGAAAAGGCATCAAGAGCTGCGAAAACGAATGGAAAAAATACAATTGATGAAGAAGAAATACGGCAGAACGATAGAAGAAATAAAAGAAAAGCAAGAAGAAATAAAAAAGGAAATAAGTGCGATAGAGAATTACGAAACAGAGATAGAAAGAATAAAGCAGAGAATAGAAAAATTGAGAGAGCAGGTGGAGGAGAGAGCGGAGAAAATGAGGAGAGCGCGAGAAAAATCGGCAGAGGAAATATCGCAGAAAATAGAAAGAGAAATGAGACCATTGGGAATGAAAAAGGGGCGATTTAAAATAGAAGTGAAAGAAGGGGAACTGAAGCAGAACGGAGCAGATGAAATGGAAATATTATTTAGAGCGAACGAGGGAGAAGAACTGAAACCGATAAGCTTGGCAGCCTCAGGAGGAGAACTGTCAAGGCTGGCATTGGCAATAAAAGCAGTCGAAGCCGGACGAGACGACTCAGCGGAGACACTTGTATTTGATGAAATAGACAGCGGCGTAGGAGCAATGACAGCGAACGCAGTAGCCGAATGTATAGTGAAAGCGTCAAAAAATAAACAAGTAATCTGCATAACACATTTGGCGCAAATAGCGTGTATGGCGGACGAGCATTTGTCAATAAAAAAAGAGAATGAAGAGGGAAGAACAGTCACGAAAGTAGAAAGAGTGGAAGGATATGAAAGGATAAAAGAAATAGCGAGAATGGCATCAGGAAGAGACGCGACACCGGCATCAATCGAAAATGCGAAAGAGATGATAAAACAAGCGAGGAAGTTAAAAAGATGAAAGATGAACTTGACGTACATATCCATACATACGCAAGCGGACACGCATACAGCACGATGAGGGAAGTGATAGAGGCAGGGAAAAGGAAAAAATTAAAATTGATAGGAATATCAGATCACGGACCGAAAATGCCCGGTTCAGCGCACGAATTTTATTTTATGAATTTAAAGGCAATACCGAGAGAAGTGTACGGAATAAAATTAATAATGGGAGCAGAACTGAACATAATAGACTACGAAGGGAGAGTAGATTTGCCGGAGAAGATATTAAAGAGCTTAGATTATGCAATAGTGAGCTTACATCAGCCGTGCATAAAGTCTGGGACGCTGGAGGAAAATACGAGTGCAATAATAGCAGCGATGAAGAAACCGAAAGTAAAAATAATAGGACATCCGGACAATCCGCAGTATCCGATAGATTATGAGAGAGTGGCGCAAGCGGCATTTGAGGAAAATGTGATGATAGAAATAAATAATTCGTCGTATAATGAAGAAGGATACAGAGCAGGATCGAGAGCGAAAGCGACAGAAATGTTGAAAGCGTGCAAAAGAAATGGTACGGCGGTAATAATGGGAAGTGACGCACACGTAGATTATTACGTAGGAGAGCATAAAAAATCAATAGAAGTGCTGGAAGAAAATAAATATCCGGAAGAATTGATAATGAATACGGACGTAGAAAAATTTTTAAGGAAACTGAGGGGAGAAAAAGATGTTACTGCATGAAATCATAAAACGAGGGCGAGATGAAGATACAGCACTTAAGTATCATCAACGCCGAGTGAGCTATTTAGAGTTAAAAGAGGCAATCAAAAGAAGTCGAAATAAGATGTATGAACTCGGAATAAGAAGAGGAGACAGAGTAGCAATATTTTCGAGAAACAGCATAGAATTTGTGTATGCCTACTTTGCCGCAGCGTCACTCGGAGCAATAAACGTACCGATAAATTTTCAGTTGAGCAATCGAGAGACGGCATATATTTTGAAAGATTCAGGAGCAAGAAACATATTTACATATAAAGAACTAGAAATAGAAGGAGTGAAACAGCACGACATAAAAATATTGAACGAGAAGGAAAATTTACCGGACGCACCGGAATTGCCGAAAGACTTTAATGAAAACGAGGCGTGTGTAATAATATACACCTCAGGAACGACAGGGAATCCGAAAGGAGCAGTCTTGTCGCATAAAAATTTAGTAAGAAACGCGGAGCAAATGATAAACATGAAATGTGAAAGGGAGCACAAAGTATTATGCGTACTGCCGATGTATCATTGTTTCAGTTGGACATGTTCAGTAATTTATCCATTGTCGAAAGGAGCGGCAGTAATAATATTAGATTCATTCACGCCGAAGGAAACGATAGAAACGATAAGAAGCGAAAAAATCACAGATATGTACGTCGTGCCGTCAATATGTTCGTTGCTGACGAAATTAGCGGCGGCAGAAGACATGAAAAGTTTAAGATTGGTAGTGAGTGGAGGCACAACATTACCGCTGCAAATAGCAAATGATTTTATAGAAAAATTTAAAGTAGAAATATGTGAAGGATACGGATTAAGTGAAGCTTCACCGGTAGTGACGATGAATCCATACGGAAAACCGAAAGTCGGATCAGCAGGACCGATAATCCCCGACATCGAATACAGATTAGTCGACGATAAAGGCAGCGACGTTGAAAGAGGACACGAAGGTGAATTGATAATAAAAGGCGACAACGTAATGATAGGCTACTGGAACATGCCTGAGGCGACGAAAGAGGCGATTGACGAAGAAGGCTGGCTGCACACGGGCGACATTGCAAAAATTGATTCAGACGGATATGTATTTATCGTAAACCGATTGAAAGAAATGATAATAAGCATGGGCGAAAATATTTATCCAAGAGAAGTTGAAGAAATAATTTATCAATATCCCGGAATAAAAGATGCAGCGGTGATAGGAGTAGAGGATAAACTCAGAGGACAAGCAGGAGCGTGTTTTTATTCAATGCAGCAAGGGGCTCAAATGAATTTACATGAGCTGAAGCATTATTTGCAAAAAAATTTGGCGCTGTACAAAATCCCGAGAGAATTTCATCAACTCGAAGATTTGCCGCGCACATCTACAGGAAAAATATTTAAGCGGAAGATATTAGAAGATTATTTGAAACGAAACGAATCAAAATAAAATTAATCAAGCTCGTTAGCATCCTTAGGGACGTGAGCGAGCATTTTCTTTCCGCTGAACATACTTGAAACTTCGCTTTCACCTTCCATAAATTCAGCTCGAACTACCATATAAAAATGTCCGATTGCGAAGAGAATTATAAACCAAGCCACGTAATGATGAACAATGTGAGTCATCATTTCACTTCCGAGAATTACATTAACCCAGCCGAAAAGTTTTCCGCCGATTGATGCTGGTTCAGTCATAAAATACATTGCAAATCCGGTTAAAATTTCGATTGCAACCAAAACATACAAACCGGCATAACTCATTCTTGCAAGAGGATTTCTAAGAAATGATGCGTGATGAGGTTTCAGCAGCATGTAATGAAGAGCAACTTCAACCGTTTCTGAATAGAAATGACCTTCCCAAAATCTGGGGAATAATCTGTCGCCTTTGTTGATGATGAAACCGTAAATTCTCAAAATGAAGGCGGCGCAGAAAATGAAAGCCGCGACGAAATGAATATCTCTAACCAAATCCATTGAAGTAATGGAGAAAAACGGTTCGGTAGTCGTGACGTTCATAGGTTTTGTAATGAGCATTCCAGTGAAAAACAAAACCGTAATCATAGCAACCATAATCCAATGAAAGATTCTCAAGAACGGACTGAAAATATAATATTCTTTACGTTTAACTTCTCTGACAGCTTTCATTTTTGTCACCTCCTGTAAGGATCGGTTGACACAAGTTGAATTTCTTCGCCTTTAGCGTTGAACATATGAGTTGCACAAGCCATACACGGATCAAATGAACGAATAACTTTAGCAATTTCAAGAGGCTTATCGGGAATTTGAACATGAGTATCCATCATTGCCCTCTCATAAGCTCCGTAGCCTGCCTTATTATCACGAGGACAAGCATTCCAGGTAGTTGGGACTATGCATTGATAATTATCAATTTTTCCGTCTTTAATGACGGTCCAATGACTTAATGCACCACGCGGAGCATCATACAAGCCGACTCCCATACATTCTTTCGGCCAGCTTTCCGGATACCATTTTTCATCGTTAGTGACTTGAGTATCACCGGTTTTAAGATTTGCAATGAGTAAATCATAAAAATATCTGTTGATTTCGCCGTTAAGCTGACAATCCAGAGCACGGCAGGCAGTACGACCGACCATTGTAGGCATCCAAACTTCCGGAGCTACTCCTAATACTCCGGTTACTGCATTAATTTGATCTACCATCATTTGTTCAGCCCATGTGATATTCGGCAAAAGTCCGCGTTGAGCTTTTGTATAAATGACAATATATTTCGCAAGAGGTCCGACTTCACAAAGTTTTCCATTCCATTTTGGAGTTTTGAGCCAGGAATATTTTCCGTGTTCGTTGAGAGTCTCCCACATCGTCGGAGTTCCCGTCTTCGGACCTGTGAATTTGTCTTTTGTAATTCCTTTCCACGGATGCAAATCTTCAGGCGAATTAGTCGGATATTCATACCAGGCATGCTGAACACCTTCGGCAAATCTGTCTTCTCGTTTCAAAGTTTCGCCGTTAATGTCATAAACTATGGCATTGCCGACTCCTTTTGCAAAATCTTCGACGACGGCATTTGAACGAATGAGCAGATTATTAAAATATCCGCCGTTTGAAGTACCTTGATAACCGTCGAGAGGATAAGATCCGAAACTGAGCACGCGAGTTTTTGCAAGTCCTCCGCCGTCAACTTTTCCTGCTTTAACGTAAAGATTACCTATTGCAATTAAATCTGGAATATAATAATTGTTGACGAGTGAACGACCCATATTGATTGCACGATCGACGATTGCAAGACGAGCAGTATTAATCGGAGCATTCCCGTCAGTCAATGAAATTGCACAAGGCATTCCTCCGACGACATAATGAGGATGAGGATTTTTTCCGCCGAAAATAACATGAGGAGTTATAATTTCTCTCTGCTTATCGAGCATTTCGAGATAATGAGCGACGGCGAGAAGATGCACTTCATTCGGCAAAATATTATAATCGGGATGATCCCACCATTGAGCCGCAAAAATTCCAAGTTGTCCGCTTGCAACTATTGCTTTTACTCTCTCCTGAATACCTTGAAAATACTGAGGAGTTGCCGCCGGAAAATCGTGATGATATGCTTGAGTTTCAATTTCAGTTGGAACTTTTAAAGGCAAACGATAAGCATTCAAAAGAGACGTTTGAAGATTGGCAGTTGCAACAGGATCAGCCTCAGCCGCTTTCAACGGACTAACCCAATCAAGTGCGTGAAGATGATAGAAATGAATGATATGATCCTGAACTGTCAAAGTCGCTGCCATGATATTACGAATATAATTTGCATTTTTTGGAATTGAAATTCCGAGAGCGTCTTCAACTGCACGGACAGATGCAAGAGCGTGTGCAGTCGTACAAACTCCGCAAATTCTTTGAATGTAAGCCCAAGCATCACGCGGATCACGATCTTTCATAATCAGTTCGAGACCTCGCCAGGCAGTACCTGAGGACAAAGCATCGGTTACAGTACCGCCGTCATCAACGGTGACTTCAACGCGCAAATGTCCTTCAATTCTGGTAATAGGATCAACAACAACACGTGGCATTAATGCTCACCTCCATGTCCATTTTCATTTTCAAGTAAATTATCGCGCTGATTTCTTTGAATGATACTTGCAACGGCATGACCTGCGACACCGACGGCAGTAGCTGCAGCAAGTCCGACACCGATTTTGTCGGCATCACCAATTTTGTCGTATTTCGGAAGTCGATCTGTGAAAGGAGCTTCGTCCCAGAAATTTGCATTTGAACAGCCGATACATGGAGCACCTGATTGAATCGGATAACTCATTCCTTGCCACCAGCGCAAATTGCCGCATGAATTATAAGTTTCGGGGCCACGACAGCCGAGCTTGTAAAGACACCAGCCGGCTTTTGCTCCTTCATCATCAAAAGTTTCGGCAAACATTCCTGCGTCAAAGAAAGGACGGCGATAACAAGTATCGTGAATACGATTGCCGTAAAATTGTTTCGGACGACCTTGACCGTCAAGCGGCGGAACATTTCCGAAAAGTGCAACGTGCATTACAACACCTGTCATAACTTCGGGAATAGGCGGACAACCCGGAACATTTACAACAGGCTTTCCTCCGACAAACATTTTAATTCCTGCCGAACCTGTAGGATTTGGTTTTGCCGCTTGAATTCCGCCGTAAGCCGCACAAGTTCCGTAAGCAATTATCGCTGCCGCTCCTGCCGCCGCTTTCTGCAAAAGATGCGTGAAAGTATGTCCGCCGCTCATGCAATAAATTCCGTTGTCCTTCGTCGAAACTGCTCCTTCAACGGCAAGAATATATTGACCGTTGTATTTTTGAATTGTTTCGTCGAGATGAGCCTCAAACGGAGCACCGCACGCCGCACTAAGAAGATGATCGTATTCAAGCGCAATATTCGTAAGCACAACATCCGATGCAAGCGGAGCACCCGAACGAATAAATGATTCATCACAGCCAGTACATTCGTGACCGTGAATCCAAATTACAACAGGCAGCGGTTTTGTTTCTGCTGCCTCAACAACTTTTGTAAGCATATCCGTACCGAGTCCCATCAATGATGTCAACGCCACGCAACCTTTTAAAAAATTGCGGCGGCTGAATCCTCTTTTGAGATATGCCTCCCATAAACTCTCCCTTTGTTTCATAAAAATTTTCCTCCTCAAATTTATTAAGGATACAAATTAATTTCATTTGAAAAAAATTCGCCAAAGAAAAATTTTTTCCTGCAATTAGCGAATTGACACAAATTAATTTTTGTCGTAGAATAAAAAGAAGATTTTTTTAAATAGAGATTTTGTTTTCGATTGAGGTGAGCGCAATGGCGTTAAAACAAAAATTAAAAATAAAAAATTGCTCCGAATGCGGAAAAATTTTTACGCCGACCAGAAATGAAACCCTTTGCAGAGATTGTTTGATTAAAGCCGAAGAAAAAGAACGCGAAGTTTTGGATTATGTTCGTGAAAATCAGGGCTGTTTAATTTCTGAAGTCATGGAAGTAATGGGAGTATCCGAAAGATTCGTAAAGAATATGATAAATAAAGGTCTCTTTGCAAATATTGAAAGAACAAATTTATATTATCCCTGTGCAGCCTGCGGAAAACCGATTAAAAACGGAACTTACTGCAGCGATTGTTTGAGCAAATTGCGTAAAGAAACAAAAAAAATGGCTGATGAAATGGCTACGAGAATGGGACTTAAAGAAGCCAAAGACAAAAAATTAAATACCATTCAAAAATTAGATTTGCAGGCTGAAAAGGAACTTGAAAAGGAAAATAATTTGAAAAGATCTAACAGACGCGGAACGTATGAAACAATCATAAGCAAGAGAGACGGAAGGACAATAGGAAGATCCGGAAGAGACAAATAATTGAAACTATAGACAAAAAATTTTGTTTGTGATAAAATCATCTGATTAACAGTAAATAAATTGGAAAGGAGAGCGACTGTTATAAAAAGCAGTCCACATTTATCATGGCACCGAAATTAAAAAATTGCCAAGTTTGCGGAAAGGTTTTTATGTCCACAGGCGGAAAAGTCTGTCCGGCATGTCTCGATAAACAGGCCGACGAAGAAATGAAAGTCATTGAATTTGTTCGCGACCATCCGAAATGTAAAGTTTATGAAATTATCGAGGCGACCGGAGTAGCCGAGCCGATAATTCGCCGCTTGATTGAGGAAGGTCGATTCATACAAGAAGGAGTTGAATACAGTTATCCTTGCAAAAAATGCGGAACTTTGATTGTCAAAGGCAAATTCTGCGAAAAATGTATGAATGAAATGCAGGAAGAACTTCAAGGAGTTCACGCAAAAATCGCCGAGCAGAAAGAGGCCGACAGAGGTCACGGAATGTATTCAAAAGAAATGAAGAAAGTCGCGGCAAAGTAAAACGTCATTTGTCAAGATATGAAAGTGTTTTAAAAATTGAGAAAACAAAAGAAATTGAAAGAAAACAAATGAAAACAAATTAAAGCAGGAATTAAAACGCCTGCTTTTTTTTTCGATAAAGTTTTTAAGACAGAATGGACAGCTGTTTTTATAAATGCGGCACGGAAAGCGGCAATCAAATAAACCGGGTGGTGAGAAAAATGATTATCAACAATAATATTCACGCTTTCTCAAATCTTTATACAGCTAATGCGGTAATTGCGACGAAACAATCTGAAAATGCAAGCCGCAATCAAAAAGCAAGAACATTTCAAGATGAAATGATAATTTCGCAGGAGGCGCAGACATTTAAAAATATGTTGAAAAAAATTCAGGGAGAAAGCGAAATTCGGCAGGAAAAAATAAAAGAGTACAGCCGCAAAATTGAAGAAGGCAGCTACAGCGTTGAATCGGAAAATATTGCAGCAAGTATAATTTTGAACGGCTTTTGAGGTGAAATAAATGAATAATTCACTATGGCAGAATTTACTTGATGTACTCGGAAAAATCAATGTGTCATATGACAACGCGATCGAACTCGGCAAAAGAAAACATCAGGCATTGGTATTTGTCGATATGGAAAATCTTTCAAAAATTCTTGATGAAGAACAGTTGCTGACAGGTAAGATTCAAAAATTGGAAAGACAACGCGGCGAAATATTGACGAATCTTTCTAAAGCAGAACCGACAATAAAAATCGACAGCAAATCCGAAGAACTTTTCAATCTTGCACCTACTAAGGCAGTTGAAGATCGTTTGAAATTACTGCATAAAAATTTGACGAAAAAAGTCAATGAAACAATAACGCTCAGAGACAATAATCAAGTACTGGCTCAAAGTGCGCTCAATGCCGTTAAATATCATCTCAATAAAATAGGCGGCGCAACAGTCGAACCGACATACGGCAACAGCGGAAATGATATTGTGACTCATAAGAAAAAATTTGATTTTAAAGCGTGAGCGGTGAAATTATGGATAAAGTTATAAAATTATTGCGTGAGCAGATGATACTTTGCAGTCGCCTGAGTGAAATTTTCGGAAATCTCAGTACAGCTTTCAAAGAAGCGAGATCGGGACTTGATGTAACTTCGGCAGTACAAAAGATTGAACCGCTTATGAGTGATTTATCCAAGAACGATAAAAAGATACAAGAATTTTTGCAGACTGAAAAAGTTGAAAATTTGAAAATTTTTATTGATAAACAGCCGAAAAGTACAGAAAACGAAGTTGCCGTAAGATTGCTTGCACAAGTCGGAACTCTTCAAAACAGAATTCGACATCAAATAACAAATGTAGCACGCTTGATGATTAACAGCAAAACATTTATTGATTACAATTTAAATGTAATGTCGCAGGCAGTCGCCAATAATACATACGGATCGGATTTAAAAGTCGGGCAGCATCAGACACGCCGGGTATTTAATGCGAATGTATGATATAAGGAAGTGAAAAAATGAGGTCAACATTTACCGGTCTCAATACGATGGTCAAAGGAATTTTTTCCAATCAACTGTCGCTTGATACCGTAGGACACAATATAACAAATGCAAACACGGAAGGATTTTCGCGTCAAAGTGTAAATTTAGCGGCGACGAGATGTCAAATGCAGCCGACGATTTACGGCGAGCAGGCAGTCGGCACAGGAGTTGATTCGACATCAATTTTGCGTGCAAGAGATATTTTCGCCGACAAACAATATCGAATGGAAGTTGCAACTCAACAATATAATGACATAATGCAGAGAAATTACGAAAATATCGAAACGACTTTTTACGATGTACGAGATACCGGCGTTCAAAATGCTCTTCAAGAATTTTGGAATGCTTTACAAGATTTATCGGTCAATGCCAGCGACGACACAACAAGAAAAAATGTTTCAAATAAAGGAATTACACTTGCAGATACAATTCACAGCGCAAAAGATGATTTGGTCGATCATATAAATTTGCTTTACAACGATTTTGAGGCACGAATTGACAATGTAAACGAAATCGATGCAAAAATTGCACATCTCAATAAAGAGATAATAGCAATGGAGGCAAATGGTTCATCAGCAAACGATTTGAGAGATCAGCGTGATTTGCTGGTAGATCAGCTTGCAGAATTTGTCGACGTTACCACTTATGAAAATTCGGACGGTTCTTATACAGTCGTCAGCAACGGTGCAACTTTAGTTAATGCCGGCGATACTTTGACTCTTGAATTTACTCTCGGTCAATCGACCAATGCCAGCGATGTAAATTATGGAGTAATGAATTATTGTGCGAAGATTAAAGAAACGGATACAATATTTGTACCGAGAGACGGAGGAATTCGTGGAATAATTGATTCGATAGAAGAAAATAAATTTTTCATTGATGAACTTGCTCACATTTCTGCAATGCTCCTTACAACTTTCAACGACCAGCACAGAGCCGGTTTCGATCTCAACGGCGACGAAGCAATGAATTTTTTCGGAGCTTATGAAAATTCTTATGCTGAATATTCTTACGGCGAATTCAGATATAATGTTAAATCAATTGACGCGGATTATATTTATGTTTACAGCGGCGGAAATATTTTAACAGGTGTTGACATAATCGAAGAACTTCAAGTTAATACAAATATTACATCAGCAGGCGGCGGACAATATATCGCGGCAAAAACGAACAGAGATTTGACGGGAACAAGTAATTCTTCAACGGCACTCGGTGATAATGCGGTTCTTCTTTCAAATCTTTTCAATATGAATAAAGATTATGTTGAAACGACGAGTGCAGCAGTTACAAATAATTATTATTTTTATCAAGACAAAAGCAATGCATACGGATCGGCAAAAACAATTAAAATTTATAACGACGTTACGACTTACACGACGACGACGGGAACGACTTACACAACGGTTGTATCTCGTCAAGTAGTTTATGAAGGACAAACGGGAACGGTTTACAGACAAGTGACGACGGTTACAAATAATCTTGAAGACGGAGCAGAACCGACATCAACTGTTCAATTTGTCGATCAGCATGGATACGTTTTAAGATACAGCCGAGATGACGAAACGGGAGCAGTAACTTACACAACGACAACTTCAACGGGAACAATTTCATATACTGCCGACTCTCCCGGAATTGTAATTTATGCCGATGATGACAACGGAATAATTTATAAATCAATCGACGCGGAAGGAAATATTCTTTATACCGACGGAAACGGTGATACTTTAAATAAATCGACAAGTACGAACAATGCAAATTTTTCATCGGTAATAACTTTCACGGGAGAAAGCAGTTCATATACAATTTACGTTTCAACTTCAGAAATTCGTTCATTGGGAGATTCGGGAATTTTCGATTATTACGATTATTCAATGTCACAGCTTGGACTTCGTGCCGAATCAATGGATTTGAAAGTAGAATCTCAAGACGAATTGATTGTACAAATTGAAAATTGGCGTTCATCAACTGCCGGAGTAGATTGGAATGAAGAATTGACAAATATGATTAAATTTCAAAAAGGTTACGGAGCTTGTGCAAGATGTTTGACGACGATGGACGAAATGCTCGATCGACTCGTCAATAATACGGGACAAGTAGGCAGATAATTTTTAAATAAAAAGAGGTGAATTAAAAAATGGGAATCAGAATGAGCAGCAATCAATTTACATATAATTACAATTATCAGTTGCAAAATGCTTATAAAAGACAGACGAAACTTTTTGAAGATGCTGACGGCGGAAATCTTCACAGACCTTCAGATGATTCGGTTGCATATAACAGACTTCTTCGTTATAAGGATTATCAACTTGAAAATCAGCAATATCAAAAAAATGTTGATGCGGGACTTTCATGGATGCATTCCTCAGACAGCGCATTGACTCATATTTCAGAAATTATGAAAACACTCGTCACAAAGTCTGTGCAGGCGGCGAACGATGACAATAATGAAACTGACTGGGACGCAATCGCGAAAGAAATGGAAGCAGAAATTCAAGAAGTCGTGGCGACTGCAAATTCTCAAGAAGGCAACAGATTTTTATTTTCGGGTCAAAAGGATTTGATTCAGCCTTTTAATTGGGAAAAAGGTTCAGACGGAGCAGTAGCGGTTGCAGATCGCGGCTTGGCTAAAACTCTCGACAGTTTTCAAGTAAATTTTTTCAAAAATGACGGTTCAAAAAATATTGATACAAATTCCGTTTTAAGTCAAATGCTGACACTCAATCACAACGGCGAAACTTATTACCTTGATACACAATCAGGTTACGTTTATACAAAATCGTTCGTTGATGAAGACTACAAAGAACTTTTCAACAACGGACAATTGAAAGTCGATCCTTCAGCAGATTCAGTCGGAAGAGTTTATAATACTGAAAGTTCAACTTATACAACGGCGGTTCGAGTCGGCAATTATTTTACAAATCAAGGAATAATCAGAACAACAACGACTACTGACGACGACGGCAACGTTACAACTACAGTTCCATCAATTTCAATCATGTTCAACGGCGATGAATCTGTAACTTATACATCATTCACGACGATTCAACAAAATATTGTAAATTACGCCGGCGATATGGAATATTTTTCAATGGTAAAAATGAACGGTGCAGTTCAAGTTGAAGCCGATACGGTAAACGTAACAGGATTTGATGTTTTCGGCACCGATATTTTTGACAATCCCGAATCAGGTAACGAATATTCAGGCTGTGCAATGGTCAATCAAATGCTGACTGTTTTGGCAAAAGTCCAAGCTCACGACAGTCATTGGATGACTTCGGACGGAATTACCGTTTCAAATGTTGCAAACAGCAGCGTCCTCGTTTCACAAACTCATCTCGGAGCAAGAAGTCAACTTTATACAAATGTTAAAACAATGCTCGAAATTCAAGACGACAACATTACTGAAAATATAACGAATGTAAGCAGTACTGACGTTGCAAAACTTGCAGTTGATCTCATGCAGGCGCAAACTCTTTACAGCATGTCTTTATCTCTCGGAGGCAGAATTCTTCCTCAGTCGCTCGCAGATTATTTGTAAAATTTCATTCAAAATTTTTAAAAATTTTTTAACGCCGGTGATAATTTTTTTGTCGCCGACGTTTTTGACATTCATGCAAAAAAAATTTTCATAATGCTTGATAAAAAAATTTTAATGATTTATAATAAAAAAAATGAGAGGAGGAATCAGAAATGATGCTGCGATTAAATATGAGTCATCAATTACCGACGATAGGATTAAGAATAAATCATACAACCGTTGATGACAGTCATATGATTCCTGCTCAAATCCACACGAATGACAGACAAGCTCGATCGAACAAAGGAGCAACGCAGGCAAGAATTGATATTAACAGTTATCCGAGCAGAAAAGCATACGGTCACAGAAATATGAATGATTTGACACGAGAAAACGGACAAAAAGGATTATCAGACGTTCAATCTGCAGACTCAAGACACACTCAAGCAGCTTGGTCATACATAGAAAATGCTGCCAAAAAAGGAAATTACATTCAGCAGAGAGCAGAGCAGGCAATTTATTCGGAGGCAAAAAAGACCAGAATGCTGGAGGCTCAATTTATTCCGAATCCGCAAATAACATTGTCGGAATCTTCTCAAGTTGTCGGAGAAACTGATGTCGGTGATGTAACTGCCGAAATTGATGCAAAATCATATGCAAGTATTCAAATTACAACCGGCGGCGTTCAAACTTATATTCAAGATCAAGGCTTTTTGCATCGTTGGATAACTCAAGATAAATATGATATGTATGTTTAAATCGGAGGATAAAAAATGAGGACAGTCAACACATTGAGATTTGGAGAAATCGAAGTCGAAGAAGAAAAAATTGTTCATTTTAAAGAAGGTATTCCGGCTTTTGAAGATGAACACGAATTTTTAATTATACCTTATGATGAAGAAAGTCCGTATTATTTCATGCAGTCACTTAAAACTCCCGAATTGGCATTTCTCATCACGACACCTTTTATTTTCTTTCCAGATTATGTGATTGAAATTGAAGATGAAACTTTGGAAGAACTCAAAATTAAAAATCAAGAAGATGTCATGCTCTATTCACTTATAACGATTCCGAACGGTAGCGTAAGATATATGACTGCAAATCTTTTGGCACCTGTCGTGATAAATACGGAGAATATGCAGGCAAAACAAATTGTAATGGAAAAAACCAGATATACAACGAAACATCGTCTGTTTCCTGACAGGGTGGTGTAAAAAATGTTGGTACTTACGAGAAAACCGAAACAACAAATAATGATCGGCGACAACATTGTTATAAATGTCGTGGAAGTTCAAGGCGACAATGTAAGAATAGCGATTGAGGCACCAAGAGAAATAAAAATTTATCGCGGAGAAATTTACCGCGCAATTCAGGAAGAAAATCGGAAAGCATCAGCACAGCTCGGCGATATAGATTTGAGCGGCGCAATGCCTCTGAAATAAATTTTTAAGCCATGACAGCAAGGTGGTTTAACGTCCCGTAGCGATAGACCGCAAATGTGGATGTCAAGGGAAATAAAACAAGGAGTGTGATCAAGATGGTTGGAAGACTGCAGGACATCGTAACCGCCGCTGTCGTGATCGGAGCGGCAGAACACGTCAGAACCGGCGGCTCAAAATCTGAAAAATCAACGCAACCTTCTTCAAGTATCAGCGATTCACAAAATTCTTCAAATGCAAAAGTGATTTTTGATACAAAAGATTACAAGGTTGATGACGTTGAAAGTATCTTTGAAAAAGATGAAAATCCTCAAAGTAAAGTTGACGAAGAAGATTTTCACCTTGAGCCCGGTACTCTTGATGAGGAAACAGTTTCATTAATGACGGAGCAGCTCAACGAATTAATGGACAAAATTAATTGCAATCTCGAATTTAAGTACAACAAAGAAGTCAACATGATGACGATCAAAATGATTGACAAAAAAACTCAAGAAGTAATTAAAGAAGTTCCGCCGGAAGAAATGATTGAAAACATGATTAAGGCGAAAGATTGGCTCGGAGCTTTCATCGATCAAAACATTTAAAAGTTTTTCTATGTCATTAAGGAAGTGGTAAAAATGATGACGGAAGAAGAGAAAAAAATTTTTGAAAAAGAAATTCGCAATAAAATTTACTGGGAAAAAATCGAAAGAAGTCTTCAGCAACTCGAAGAAGGTAAAGTCGTAAAAAAAACTTGGGAAGAACTCAAGGCGATGGAAAATGAATGATTTGACTTTTACTTCAGAAGGTTTTTCAGATTATGTCTATTGGCAATTTGAAGATCGCAAAACTTTGAAACGAATTAATATTTTGTTGGAAGATATTAAACGCAATGGAGTTTTAAATGGCTTTGGAAAACCTGAAAAATTAAAATATGCCGAAACCTATTCGCGGCGTATTGATGAACAAAATCGACTTGTTTACAAAATTAATTCGTTAGGCGATATTGAAATAATTTCTTGTCGCGGACATTACGATGACTGAAAAAAATTAAAATTTTTTAAAATCTGCTCAAGGAGGAATTTATATGGGAGTAAACGGCATTTACGGTCTCTCAGGCTCAGGCATTGACGTTGAATCAATGGTCAAAGTCGGCATGATGAGCAAACAAAGCGAATATAATAAATTACAGCAGTCTTATACAAAAGATCTTTGGCAAAAACAAGCCTACAATGAGGTTTACAACAACATTCAAACGTTCAACAATTCAACGCTGTCTCAATATAAAATGGAATCGAACATGAACGCGAAAAGCGCGACGACAACCAGCGATGCAATTACAGTAAGCGCGAACGGTGCAGCTCCTATTTTAAATCATAAAGTTCAAGTTAATTCTCTCAGTACAAATGCTTATCTCATTTCAACAAATAAAATGACACGTTATTTTGCTGAAGAAAATTCAAAGAATGGCGATCAAACGAGTATTAATCTCGCTGATGTTCTTTTTCAAGGACTTCAGACAAATACAAGTACCGGCACGAAAATGGCAAATGTTCACGAGACTGACGGAACTTCTTCGGGATTACATAAAATGTCTGATACTGCTTTTTCTCTTCAAGTTAGTGCTGACGGAAAAAGTTATAAAACAATCAAATATACTTACAAACAACTGATTGACGGCAGGACATTTAATGATTTCGTTTCCGACATCAATTCACTTAATACCAATCTTCGTGCAAGTTATGACAGCGTGAACGATACCTTCAGTTTCTATAACAAACAAGGCGGTGCTTCAAACGGAGTTTATTTTAAAGTTCCCACTACGACTGACGAAGACGGAAATACAACTTACACAGAGGCTGGTGAGAGAGCGAAAAATTTCCTTCAAAGTATGCATTTGTATCAATCGGTGAACGGCAATTTGTATGGACAAGGCGATTCAGAAACGATTGTAACCGATACTTCAACCGACAAAACTTATTTCGGTTATGAAAGTACTTATACTTCAGCATCAATCGTTGCCTCAACAAAATTGACAACCAATGACGGATTCGATGCAACCGGAAATTCAAAGATGATGGATATTCTCTTCGGAAGTTACAAATATGAATCGGTTGACGAAGAAGTTACCGACGACGAAGGAAATACAACGACAACTTCCACTTTCAGATATTATTACAACGATTTCGGCAATGATGATACTGACGAATATCAATATAATTCTCTCGAAGATGAACCGGCGTTAAGTTTCAATATAAATTATGACGGCGAAGATTATGAATTTGAATATTCTTTCTCGGATCTCGACGACAATAATATTACTCTTGATTCTTTGCTTGCTGATATTGAAACTCGTACAGGTTTGACCGCAACTTTGAATGACGAAGGGTATCTTACAATTTCAACTGAAGATACCGGCGCAGATAAATCTTTCACATTGACGGCGAATGACGACGCGGGAATAACTGCGAAATTTTTCAATCGTCTCGGATTTTATCAAGGCAATGACGATTCAAAAACGGCGTTGACTTTTGAAAATGATACTGCAGTTACAATTAAGGGTACAGGTTCTGAAGAAAGCGGATTCCCGTTCAGCGCAAAAGGAACTGACGGAAGTATTACAATCGACGGTGTAACTTATGACGGAATTACCGACAACAAAATTACGTCCGCAGGTGTTACTTATACTTTGCTAAACACGACTGATGAGGCTGTTACCGTCAATGTTACTCAGGACACCGATTCAATCATTGACAAAGTTAAATCTTTCGTTGAAGATTACAATAATTTGCTTTCAGGTCTCTATGAAAAATATAATGAAAAGCAGTATAGCGATTATAAACCTTTGACTGATTCGCAGAGAGATCAAATGACTGATGAGCAAATTGAAAAATGGGAAGAAAAAGCAAAATCGGGAATGCTTTATCACGATCAGACACTCAACAAAATTATTTACAAAATTCGCGATGCAATTTCAACTCCGATAGGCGACATCAGCGGCACTTATGATTCAGTTTTCGCACTCGGAATCAAAACGACAGGTCTCGAAGGCAAGCTTACTCTCGACGAAGATAAACTTAAAGCAGCTTTGGAGGCTGATCCCGATTCGGTTTACAATGTTTTCGCGAAACTTGATAAAAATGACGATTATGATAATAACGGTGTTGCTCAACGTCTCAGCGATGTACTTAATGACGGTACAAAACTTATCAAAAATCGTGCCGGTACCGATGACAGCACCAATGATGACAGCGATCTCGGCGAACTCATGCGTAATTTGCAGACAAGAATGAGCGATTTCAAAAAACTTTTGGATTCATTCGAGGATAAACTTTATAAAAAGTATGACGCTATGGAAGTCGCTTTGTCAAGACTCGGTGTTCAACTCGGCTACGTCACTTGGGGTCAATAAATTGCAAAACTTGGAATGTTTAATTGTTATTTTCAATTTTAATTCCGAATTGAAAGAGGTTATTCTATGGTAAATGCGGCAGAAGCATATAAAAGGCAGCAAGTTCTCACGGCAACACCTGAACAACTCACGTTAATGCTTTACAACGGTTGTTTGAAATTTATCGGTGAAGGTATTGAAGCAGTCAAAGATAAAAAATACGAATCGGCGAATACCAGTTTAATAAAGGCTCAAAGAATTATTTCAGAATTTCGTCTCACTTTAAATATGGATTATGAAATTTCTCATCAGCTTTTCCCGCTTTACAATTATGTTTATGATCGCTTAATTGAAGGCAATATGAAAAGCGATACAGCACCGCTCGAAGAGGCAAAAGAAATTATAACCGAATTGCGTGATGCATGGGTCGGAGCAATGAAAAAAGCAAGAGCCGAAAAAAATCAAGGCAAAGGCGGTAATGCTTATGTCTGATGAAGAAGTTTTGGCACAGGCAAAAATTTTGTGGCAAAAGTATTTCACTCTCACAAATGAACTTTTAAAATTTATCAGTAAAAGTGATGTCGATACTTTTTTTGAACTCGTCGATCAACGCGGTCAATTAATCGAAAAAATGAAAGCTCTCCCAAAAAATAATTATCGTGAGACTGACGAATGTAAAGAACTCATTGAAAAAATTAAACCGCTTGACATGCAAATTATGTACAAAGCGCGTGCTTGGCTCAATAAATCCCGCAGACAAAACAACGCCGTCAAATCTTACGATCTCACGGGAAGTATCGGAGCTTTCGGCGGTCGAGGTACTATTTTTAATCGAAAATATTAATTAAAAAATCGGAGGTTTAACCACCTCTTTTTTTTTCTTTCTTTTGCTGAAAATTGATTTTATTCAATTTTTATGTTATCATTAAAAAAATTTCTTTAAGGACTGATTCGGTGAATAAAATTGCAATTTTAATTCCTTGCTACAATGAGAGCAAAACTATTGAAAAAGTAATCGGCGATTATAAAAGTGCAATTCCTGAGGCTGAAATTTATGTTTACGACAATAATTCAATCGACGACACAGATAAAATTGCAAGAAAAAGCGGTGCGATTGTAAAATATGAATATCGTCAAGGCAAAGGCAATGTTATTCGTTCAATGTTCCGCGATATTAATGCAGATTGTTATTTGATTATTGACGGCGATGATACTTATCCGGCTGAAAGTGCCCGCGAAATGTGCGAATTAATTTTGCAAAAAAAAGCTGATATGGTAATCGGCGACAGATTGTCTTCAACTTATTTCACGGAAAATAAAAGATTGTTTCACAATTTCGGAAATATTATCGTCAGATATTTCATAAATCTTCTGTGGCATCCGAAAGAATATATTTCAGATGTTATGACAGGTTACAGATCATTCAGTCCGACATTTGTAAAAAGTTTTCCGATAATTTCGCGCGGATTTGAAATTGAAACTGAAATGACGATTCACGCGCTGGACAAAAATTTATTGATAAAAAGCATTCCCGTTAAATATCGCGACAGACCGGCTGGAAGTGAGAGCAAATTAAATACTTATCGTGACGGAATAAAAGTTTTGCTGACGATTTTCAATTTTTACCGCGATTATAAACCTTTGCAATTTTTTGGAATATTGGCAGTAATTTTGACGATGATTTCAATTTTTATGTTTTTGCCGATTTTTTATCACTTTTTGCAAACCGGAACCGTTCCTAAACTGCCGACTTTAATTGTCAGTTCATTTATGATGATCGCCGGGCTTTTGTCTTTATTTTGCGGTTTAATTCTGGATACCGTCGCAAAAAATAATCGAAAAAATTTTGAAATTCAACTGAACATGATAAAAATGCTTGAGGAGAAAATTTAAATGCTTAAAATTCGCAATATGATTTTAATTTTAATTTCGTCGATTGCGATCGGAACAATTTTAATTATCGGCGTTTATTGTCTTCCTGTCGAAAAAATGTTCAATCATCTTGAAAGTTCAGTCGATTTCATCAAAACGGGTGATGTGCCTCGCTGGTCGAAAAATGTAATTCATACATCGCTTGATAATTTCGCTGACGTAATAATGTTGACGAAAGCGGCGTATCCTGTCGAAAATGTAATTGAAAGCGCAATGTTAAATCCTTCATGGAGCTCAAACGTAATTCCTGCAAAAACTTTCAGCGAAGGTTTTGTAAAATTAATTGAAATGGATTATCGCGGATTTGATGACAAACCTTTTACATATCCGAGATATTGGCATGGATATTTGACGATTTTGAAACCTGCGCTGTTGATTTTTACGGCTGAACAATTACGAATTTTAAATTTATACGTGCAATTTTTATTGTTAATAACCGCTTTGATTTTGATTTATAAAAAATTGGGAATTTATTATTTTTATTCGTTCGCGCTGATGATTTTATTTTACAATCCGATAACGACAGTTTTGGCGTTTCAACATACAAATGTTTATTGCATAATGCTTTTGACGGTGATATTAATATTAAGATTCAACGAAAATTTAAAAATCGGCAGTCGTTACACATATTTTTTTATGACAGTCGGAATTTTAACGGCGTATTTCGATTTGTTGACTTGTCCACTTGTGCCGCTCGGAATCGGATTAATTTTTTATTTCGTACTGAATAAACCGCAAGTACTCTCACTAATTGAAAAATGTTTTGCGTGGGGATTCGGATACGTCGGAATGTGGAGCGGAAAAATTTTAGCGGCGACAATTTTAACAAAAGAAAATGTAATTTCGGACGCATTCGGTGAATTGATGATAAGAACCTCACATCACGAAGGACACGGTTTAAACGGCGAGTCAATTTCAATTTTCGGAACATTTTTAAAAAATATCAATTCTTTCTGCGAAGGTCCGATAAGAATTGTTTTGATAATTTTATTTATTTATTGCTGTTATGTTCTTTACAAAAAAAATTTCATCTTCAAAAAAAATATTGTCACGGGATTTTTATTTATAACGGCTCTTCCGTTTATGTGGTATACGGCGGCCTGCAATCACTCATTCATGCACAATCATTTTACATATCGCGAATTGACGATAACATTTTTGGGAATTTTGGCATTTATAATTGAATCAATTCCCGAATTAAAAAATAAAATTGGAGGAATTAAAAATGATTAGAGAGGGAGTAAAATTTATTTCGGATGCGATAATTGCCGAAAAAGATCATTTGACGGCACTTGATGCAAAAATCGGAGACGGAGATCACGGCTTGAATATGGCACGCGGAGTAAATTCTGCACTTGAAGCACTTGACGAGATTGACGAAAAAAATTTAAATGTCCAAAAAGTTTTCAAAACAATCGGACAAGCTTTTGCAATGAATGTCGGCGGAGCATCCGGACCTCTTTACGGAACGGCTTTTATGGAAATCGGCAAAAATTTGAACGAAAATACAACGCTTGATATTGAAACGATTGAAAAATGTTTGAATGTGGCAGTTTTGGCAATTCAAAAACGCGGCCGTTCACAAAAAGGCGATAAGACAATGCTTGATTCATTGATTCCGATTGATGAAAGTTTAAAAAAATCAGCCGCAGAAAAAATTTCATTGGCTGATGCGCTTGATTCGGCAATGACTGCTGCACGTGAAGGCGTTGAATTTACAAAAACGATTGCCGCAAAAAAAGGTCGTGCAAGTTATTTGGGAGAACGTTCAATCGGAACTGAAGACCCGGGTGCAGTTTCTTCATTAATTATTTTCCGTGCCTTCTGTCAATTTTTGAA
>CAJOPN010000148.1 GCA_905236285.1 uncultured Selenomonadaceae bacterium
GGCGGCGGTCATCCCGAAGGTCTTTTTGAAGCTTGGAGCAATCTTTACACGAAATTTTCAATTAAAAAATTCGCAAGGAATCTCCCGATTTTAATCGGGGGAGGAATTGCGAATTTTTTAATTGAAAAGGATTCTTTCGGAAATGGACGGTCAAAATGAAAATTAAATTAAAAAAAATAACAATCCGAGAATTATCGGAAGGATATGAAGAAAGTGAAGGCGGAAAAGTTACCGGATACGGAGGAAAATTAAATATAAGACCTGCGTTTCAGAGAGAATTTATTTATGCAGACAAGCAGAGAGATGAAGTTATAAAGACAGTCAAAAAAAATTTTCCGCTGAATATAATGTATTGGGTAAAAAATAGTGATGAAACATTTGAAATGTTGGACGGACAGCAGAGAACAATTTCAATTTGCAGATATATACAAGGAAAATTCACACTCGGAGAAAAAAATGGCAAAGTAGATGACAGAAGAACTTTTCAAAATCTTGTTGAAAGCGAACAAAAAAAATTTTTGGATTATGAATTGACGATATATATTTGTGAAGGAGACGACAAAGAAAAATTGGATTGGTTTGAAGTGATAAATATAGCAGGAATGGAACTTACACATCAAGAATTGAGAAATGCAATTTATTCATGCGAATGGACAACCGATGCCAAAAAATATTTCAGCAAAAATAATTGTCCCGCACAAATAAAATATGGAAAATATTTAAACGGACAGAGAATCAGACAGGATTATTTTGAAACGGCATTGAAATGGATTTGCGACAAAAAAAATTTGGCTGACGTTGCGGATTATATGAACGAACAAAAGGCGAAAGGCGAAGCAAATGCAAAAGAACTTTGGAATTATTTTGAAGAAATATTTGAATGGGTCGAGAAAATTTTTCCGAAATTTCGCGGCAAGTATATGAAAGGTTTGAAATGGGGAATATTTTATAATAAGTACGGAAAAAATAAATATGATGCAAAATATTTAGAGAAAAGAATTTCAGAATTGCTTTCAGATTTTGATGTGACGAACAAGAGCGGAATTTATGAATATTTGCTTGACGGTGAAAGAAATGAAAAATATTTGAGTATAAGGCAGTTCGACGACAGGACAAAAGCAACGATTTATGAAAAGCAGGGCGGAAAGTGTGCGATGTGCGGAAAAAAGTTTGAATTTGAAAAAATGCACGCCGATCACATCACACCTTGGAGCAAAGGCGGAAAAACTATTGCTGAAAATTGTCAAATGTTGTGTTCGGACTGCAATTTAAGAAAAAGTAATAAATAAAAAAATTTTCACAATGAAATTTTTTTGCAGGAAGTAACAATAAAAGTGTCGAAATGTAACAAAAATTTTGATGAAGAGGTGTGCAGTTTATGAAAGATAACAAATGCGGTTACTGCATGAAAAATGAATTGCTTGATCCGTTCGGAATTTATATTTGCGATTTGCCGGCGAGTGTTTTGGTTCTTTTCAAGGAACAAAGTCATCTCGGAAGAGTTATCGTTGCAAGCAAGGAACATAAGAGTGAAATTGCAAGTTTAACAGAAGAAGAGGCAGCAGATTATATCAAAGATGTCAGAAGAGTAGCACAGGCAATTCATAAAGCATTCAAGCCCGATAAAATTAACTACGGTGCTTACGGTGATACTGCCGGTCATTGTCATATGCATTTGGTTCCGAAATACAAAGACGGCTTTGAATGGGGAGGAATTTTCCAGATGAATCCGAATAAAAAATTCCTTTCCGATGATGAATACAAAGAAATTATCGAGAAAATTAAAGCCAATTTGTAATCAATAAAAAAAATAATTTATCAAAAAAATTTTTGGTCGCCGAGAAAACGGCTTTTTTTTTTTCACTCAGTTTTTAAAAATTTTCCGATAACAAAAAATGTCGCATGAACTCTTGAAAATAATTTTCCCGTCTCATCGACCATATCACATTCACAAACCATTGTCTGCCGCCCGTTATGAATTATTTTTGGCACGGCAATTATTTTTGTCTGCAATCGCACGGGATGCAAAAAGTCTATCGACAAATTCATAGTCAAAACACTTTTATTTTGTTGATTGCAAATTATTCCCATTGCAGTATCGGCCATAGTCGTCAAAACTCCGCCGTGACATACATCAAAAAAATTTGTGTGACGTTCTTCCACGACTAATTCAAGCCGAACATTTTCATCTTCAAGCGGAACAATTTCTACTCCGAGCGTGTCAATTATCGTGTTGCTGTGACAAAATTCTATTATCTGTTTTTGATTCGGAATCAATTTATCACTTCCTAAAATTTATTTCTATTTATTTGAGATTATGATATAATATTCTTAAAATTTGTTTGGAGTGAATATGAATGAAAAAATTTTTTGCCGTTGTAATTTTAAATTTAATTTTGATTTGCAATGTTGCTCTCGCCGCCGATGAAAATCAATCACAAATTGCCGAATATGAAAAAATAATTGATCTTTTTGATTTGGATAATGAAGTTGACGAAATGGAACTTTTAAACAACGCTCAAAAATTGCAGGCGATTGATCCACACAATTTAATTGCATTTCGTGCGACCGTTCACTATTACAGAAAGCATGGAGAATTGCAGACGGCGATTTATTATTGCAATTCGACTGCGAAATTTAAATATTCTACGGAATTGACAATTGAGGCATATTATCAGCTCGCAGACATTTATCAACATGAATTTAATGTGCCGTTCAGAGTTCAAAAATTTTTACGAAAGGGAATTGACATTGTAAAGAAAAAATATTCACGCAAAGAAATTGAAAAATTCGTCAACGAAACAAATATAATTTACGATGGAAAAAATTTTCACGGCAAAACAAATACAATCAGGGATTTATACATTTTGAAAAATGAATATGAAAAATCTTCGCCGAAAATTGAAGAGACGGCTGAAGGAAAAATTTTTAAATATCAAACTGACTGGTAAATTTTCTTAAGAATTATATCACAAAAAAATTTTTAATCAAAGGAGAAAAAAATTAAATGAGCAATTTGGAAGTAGGAATAGTCGGACTGCCGAATGTCGGAAAATCGACGCTGTTCAATGCCATAACGAAAGCGGGAGCAGAGGCGGCAAATTATCCTTTCTGCACGATCGAACCGAATATCGGAGTAGTAGCCGTACCGGATCAACGGCTTGAAGTTTTAACAAAAATGTACAATTCAAAAAAAACAACTCCTGCGAGCGTGAGATTCGTTGACATTGCCGGACTTGTAAAAGGAGCGTCGAAAGGTGAAGGACTCGGCAACAAATTTTTGGAACATATTCGACAGGTTGATGCAATCGCTCACGTCGTAAGATGTTTTGAAGATGAAAATATAACTCACGTTTCAGATTCAATAAATCCGCTCAGAGACATTGAAACGATTAACACCGAACTTTGTCTTGCCGATTTGGAAATTGTCGACAAAAGAATTTCAAAAGTCGAAAGAAATTTAAAAAGCGGCAGCAAAGAAGCAAAAATTGAAATGGAAATTCTCAAAAAGATAAAAAAATCTCTCGACGAGGCAAAACCTGCAAGTACGATTGATTTAACCGAAGACGAAATTTCAATGATTCGTGATGTAAATTTGTTGACGCTCAAGCCGACACTTTACGTTGCAAATGTTTCTGAAGATGAAGTTTCGGATTATGAAAAAAATATTCACGTCAAAAAAGTTCAAGAGCTGGCGAAAAACGAAGGTAATGAAGTAGTTGTAATTTGTGCAAAAGTTGAATCCGAAATTGCCGAACTTGATGAAGATGAGGCAAAAGAGTTTTTAAATGATTTGGGATTAAATTCTTCAGGCTTGGACAGATTAATTCATTCGGCATTTGATTTGCTCGGATTGATGACGTTTTTGACGAGTGGTCCGGACGAGTGCAGAGCATGGACAATTAAAAAAGGAACTACTGCGGTAAAAGCGGCAGGAAAAATTCATTCAGATATTGAACGCGGATTTATTCGAGCCGAAATTGTCAATTATGATGATTTGGTAAAACTCGGAAGTGTAAACGCGGCAAAAGATAAAGGCTTGGTTCGACTTGAAGGAAAAGATTATATCATGCAGGACGGCGACGTTACATATTTCAGATTTAATGTTTAATTTAAAAAAATTTTTTAGAGGTGATTGAAATGATTTTCAAAAAGACGGCGAAAAAAATTTGTTCGGCGATAACGATCGGAGCAATCGGTTTAAGTTTAACTTTTCAGATTAATTCTGTTCCTGAAGCAAAGGCAGCAAGCGGTTTGCAAATCGGAGTCGGAATTGCAAAAATGGCAGCTCAGAGAGAAGAATATCGCAAGCAGTTTAAGATTTTAAATGAAACCGAAGAAGGACGACAGGCACTTTTTGCGGCATTGAAAGATAAAAACGGAGTCAATGACGATTATACATTAAATAATCGCGTCAATGTTTTGATGACGAATTTGACAAATGCAGTCGCGTCAATTGATCCGAGCATTAAAGAAAAACCTTATCTTTATTTTGTAAATCAAAGCAAAGAAATAAATGCTTTCTGTTCATTCGGTCATGTCATGTCAATCAATACGGGAATTTTGCAATCATTTCCGAATGATGATGAGCTTGCGGTCGTCGTCGGTCACGAGATGGGACACGGACAAAAAGACCATGTTTACAAAGGAGCATTGAGTCAAATTGATAAATATATCGCGGCATCAGTCGGAGTGGCGGCAGCGGGAGGATCAGTTTTAAGCAAAGTCGTTGGCAATCTCGCACTCACTCAATCGGTCGCTCACGGTACTAAGGGAAATGAAAAAGAAGCGGATCAACTTGCATTTGATTACATAATTCATTCAAATTATAATCCCGGAGCAACTGCGGCAGTCTGGCAAAGATTTTTGGATTTGTACGGCGACAATTCACAAAATGCACTCGGCTCAATTTTTGCACCATCGGATCATCCCAATAATGCCGCTCGTCGTGATACATATGTAAAACGACTTCAAGAGTACAGCAATAATCATGTGACGGCGAAAGACGGAACTGTCATTGTCAACGGAAAAAATTTGCTTACGGCGGCGAAATCAAACGGAATGAGTAGTGCGGAACGTTCATATTTTGTATTTGGGAATCTTGCGGCGGCATATCACAACGGACACAGCAATCAATCAGCCTATGTTTCAAACGGAACTGTTTATCTCGGAGCTCAGCCTATCATTACACCGGTATCGGGAGACGAGTCGGCTCAGACAATCGCTGATAGACTCAATTCAATAAAATGAAAAATATATTCTTTTTAAAAAATCTCAGAAAATTTCTTTCGCTGATTTTAATTTTTTCGCTTTTAATTTCATCAACGGCATTTGCAAGAACTCCTACCGCCGCAGAAAGAGAAGTTGAAAAATATTCCGTCAAAGAAATAAATACAACGCCGAAAGGTCAACGCGCTTGGTTTAATTACGTCCGTGAACAAAAAGGAGTCGATAACGATCCAAATAAAAATATGCGTCTGCGATCGATAATGACAAATTTGACAAATTCAATCATTCAAATTGATTCAACCGTTAAAAATTTGCCTTACATTTATTTTGTCAATAATGAAAAAAGTTTAAACGCTTTCTGCACATTCGGGCATGTCATGTCAGTTAATTCGGGAACGTTCGATAAAATAAAAAATGATGATGAACTTGCCGTAATAATAGGTCACGAAATGGGACACGGTCAAAAAGATCACCCTTACAGAGGCTATAAAAGTGCTCAGCAAAAAGTTTTGTTTGCAAGTATAATAAGTATTGCAGTCGGCGGAAATATTTTAACGGATATTGCAAGCAGTATTATTTTGAATCAATCTATTGCACACGGAACGAAGAGACAGGAACGCGAGGCTGACAATCTTGCATTTGAATACATAATTAAGAGTAATTACAATCCCGGTGCATGTGCAGCAGTCTGGCAAAGATTTATTGATATTTCGGGAACTGCGATTCAATCAAAAGCCGAAATGTTTTTCACTCCGTCGGATCATCCCAATAATGTTGCACGCCGCGACAATTATGTAAAAAAATTATTTGAATACAGCGGCAGGCATGTCAATGCACAGAACGGAATTTTGACAGTCAACGGAAAAAATTTCATAAAGATTGCAAAGGCTGACGGAATGAGTGCGGAGGAAAGATCATATCTTATTTTGGGAAATTTGGCTAAGGCATACAACAGCGGAGAAAATAAAGAAACGGCACAAATAAAAGAAGGCTCGGTATATCTCGGCAATCAGATAATAATGACTCCTGCTGAAGGTGATGAATCAGCTCAAATCATCGTCGAAAAATTAAATTCGATAAAATAAATTTTGAGGTTAAAATTATGAAAATTGCTTTTTTTGACTCCGGCATCGGCGGACTGAGCGTATTACATCACGCGATGAAAATATTGCCGTGCGGGGAGTTTATTTTTTTTGCAGATGAAGATCATGTGCCGTACGGAACTAAATCGCGCGAATCGGTTACGAAATATGTTGACGAGGCATTTAAATTTTTGATGACGCTTGAAGTTGATGCAATAGTCGTTGCTTGCAATACTGCCACAAGCGTTGCGGTTAAAGAAATGCGCCGAAAATATAATTTGCCGATAATCGGAATGGAACCAGCAATTAAAAAAGCGATTGATCTTTACGGCGACAAAAGAATTTTGGTAACGGCGACACCGATTACAATCAACGGCGAAAAAATTCATAATCTGATTGAAAGACTCGGTAAACGTGAAATTATTGACTTGCTTGCACTTCCAAAATTGGTTGATTTTGCAGAACGTCTTGAATTTGATTCGGAAGAAGTCAAAAATTATTTGTCCGAAAAATTTTCTGCATATGATTTTAAAAAATTTTCGTCATTGGTTTTGGGCTGTACTCATTTTAATTATTTCAAAGACGTTATGAAAAATTTATTGCCCGAAAATGTAAAATTTGTTGACGGCAATGAAGGTACATTGAAAGAATTGATGCGGCGGTTAAATATTTTTGAAAATAAAAAAATAAATTCCGATCCTAAAGTTGAATATTATTTTTCGGAGCGCAAAATTTCAAATGCCGATCAACTCAAACGAATTGAAATTTATCTGCACAGACTTGACAAAATGTATCTTCTTTAAAAAAATTTTTGAGGTGAAAAATTTGATAGTATCGTGGAATACAACGAATCAATGCAATATGTATTGTGCACATTGTTACAGAGATGCTGGCTGTAAAGTTGAAGACGAACTTTCAACAGATGAAGCAAAAAATTTACTGAATCAAATAGCAAAAGCCGGATTTAAAATAATGATATTCAGCGGCGGTGAACCGTTAATGCGTTCGGATATTTTGGAATTGATAAAACATGCCGCGAATTTAAAAATGATTCCTGTTTTGGGAACGAACGGAACATTAATTACAAAAGAGATTGCAGAAAAATTAAAAACGGCAGGATTAAAAGCGGCAGGAATTTCACTTGATTCACTCGATTCCGAAAAGCATGATAGATTTCGTTCATTTAAAAATGCCTGGCAGGGAGCAGTAAACGGAATGAAAAATTGTCGTGAAGTCGGATTGCCGTTTCAAATTCATACAACCGTAATGGATTGGAATCAAAACGAAATAGAGGAGATAACCGATTTTGCAGTTGAAATCGGAGCGAAAGCGCATCATTTTTTCTTTTTGGTGCCGACAGGAAGAGCTGCGACGATAGAAGAAGAATCATTGCGAGCCGAAGAATATGAAAATGTTTTGACGCGGATAATGAAAAAACAACAGACAGTTGAAATTGAATTGAAACCGACATGTGCACCGCAGTTTTTGAGAATTGCAGCACAACTCGGAATCGAAACGAGATTTAAACGCGGCTGCCTTGCAGGAATTTCATATTGTATAATTTCACCTCGCGGAAAAGTTCAACCGTGTGCATATCTTAATATGGAAACAGGCGACGTGCGAAAAACTCCTTTTGATGAAATTTGGAGGACGAACGAAATTTTTAAAAAGTTACGAACGCTTGAATATGGCGGTAATTGCGGCAAATGTCAATACAAAAAAAGATGTGGCGGCTGCAGAGCCAGAGCTGCATACTACCACAACGGCGATTTTATGTCTGAAGAACCTTGCTTGATTAATTTTGATTAATTTTTTGCTTTTCCGCATTCGGCACAAAATTTACCTTTATTGCCTTCATGTCCGCATGATGAGCAAGTCCATTCATCTGAATTTGGTCTCGGTTTTCCGCATTCGCTGCAGAATTTTCCGAGATTTTTTGTTCCACATTCGCATTGCCATTCTCCGACAGGTGCAGGTTTAGGTTCTCCGCATTCGGCACAGAACTTACCTTTATTGCCTGTATGTCCCTTTGAACATGTCCAGCCTTCAGATTTTTGATTTTGATTTGCCGGTTGATTTTGTTGCTGCTGACTGCGTCCTATCATATCAAAGACGCTATTGATATTTCCGCCGCCTTGCATATTCGCCATTCCCATACCCATGAAACCTGTCATTGCTCCGGCTGAATTGCTTGCCGCCATTTTTTGAGCCTCTGCGTTCGATGCGACATAATTCGCCGCCATCATATCGGGACTTGAAAGAGCTTTCGTCCTCTGCAAATCCTTTATCATTTTTTCGTCTTCTTCGGACGCATTTACATTACTCACGCCGAAACTTACAACTTCTATTCCGCGCAGTTGTCCCCATTTTTGATCCAGCACTTGATTTAATACTTCCGCAATTTCCATTGTATGTGCCGGTAATGCGCTGTAACGGATTCCCATCTCGGAAATTTTTGCAAATGCAGGCTGCAATGCCGTCAGCAATTCCGTTTTAAGCTGCGAATCAATTTGTTCTCTTTTATATTCTTCAGTCACATTTCCGCAAACATTGCCGTAAAATTTTATCGGATCAATTATTCTATAACTGTATTCACCGAAACAGCGAATTGAAATATCAACGTCCAAGCCGATATTTCTGTCAACCACTCTGAAAGGAACGGGAGAAGCTGTACCGTATTTGTTGCCGGTAATTTCTTTAATGTTAAAATAATAAATTCTCTGATCTTTTCCGGGTGCTCCTCCAAATGAAAATCTTCTGCCGATTTCTTCAGTCAGAATTGCAAATTTTTCCATGATTGTTGAGCCGTTGACGAAAACTGAGGCGGCTGAATTTTTATCGTATGTATAATTTCCGGGTTCTGCACAAACTTCGGCAACTTTTCCGTCGTCAACGATTATCATACATTGACCGTCATTTACAACGAGTTTTGAACCATTGGTAATAATATTTTCGCCGCTTGTGTTTGAACTGCGTCCCTGACTTCCTCCGTGACGTTTTCCGATTACTACGAGCGTATCATTCGGAATACTTTCACAATAAAAATAATCTTTCCATTGATCCGCAAGTGTTCCGCCGATTGCTCCGAGTGCCGCTTTTATCAATCCCATAAAAATTTCTCCTTCGCAAAAAAATTTTTTTTCATTATATCAAATTTAATTTTATGTTGCAATTTTTTCATTAAACTTTTATAATAAAAAAATGAAATTAGAATGTAAAAGGTGATAATTCGTGAACCCAAACAGGGCTAAGGTTCAAAGCAATATAAGATGGCTTGTCGTATTTTTGATGATCGGAATGATAATTGTAATATGTCGTTATGCGTGGCTGCAACTGGTTCAAGGTAGTGAATTGGCTGAAAGAATGCGTTATCAAGTCGGTCAAGATTATCTTGTTCAATCTCCGCGCGGTGCAATCGTCGACAGAAACAATCGTGAATTGGCAGTAAGTACCATGACGAAATCTCTTTTCGTTGATCCGAATCATGTTGAAAATCCTGAAGAACTCGCGGCAGATTTGGCTCCTCTCACGGGAAAAACCGTTGAAGATATTTTAGATGATATTTCGGTCGGCGGCGGTTTCAGTTGGATTAAGCGGCGAATGGAACAATCGGAATATGAGGCAATAAGAACTTTAATTCGTGAAAAAGGTTACGCAAATTGTTTGGGATTTCGTGACGAGGCGAAAAGATATTACCCGAATGATGTACTTGCAGCAAATGTAATTGGATTCGTCGGAACAGATGATAAAGGACTTGACGGAATTGAACAGGCTTTAGACAAATATATTAAAGGTGAAGTTACAGAATCATTTTTGTATACTGACAGGCAGTCACGTCCGATTTTGGAATCAATTTTCGTACGTCACGGTTATCAAGGTGATCATTGCAAAACCATTCAGCTTACGATTGACAGCGCGATTCAATTTATAGTTGAGCAGGAACTTGACAGAGCAATGGCTGAAAATTCTCCGTTGTCGATAACTTGTATTGTAATGGATCCGAAAACAGGCGAAGTTTTGGCGATGGGATCACGACCAAGTTACAATCCGAATCGTTTTTGGGATTACGGAGCAGAAATTTGGAAAAATCTCGCCGTATCATTTATTTATGAACCGGGTTCTACTTTTAAAGCAGTCGTTGCAGGTGCTGCTCTTCAAGAAGGCGTTGTAAGTCCGAATCAAATTTTTGTCGATCCCGGCTATGTAATGGTCAGCGGCAAAAAAATTCAAAATTGGAACGGCGAATCATTCGGAACGGTTACATTTACAGATGTCATCAAAAATTCTCTGAATACAGGTTTTGCACTCGTCGGATTGGATTTAGGCGCAGAAAAATTAACTGATTACGCAAAAAAATTTGGATTCGGTGAAGTAACGGGAATTGAATTACCAGGAGAAGAGGCAGGAATTTTATTTGAGCCGGATTATATGGTTGATTCAGATATTGCGACTATGGCAATCGGTCAGAGTATCGCAGTTACTCCTCTCCAACTTGTTACTGCCATGAGTGCCATTGCAAATGACGGCGTTTTATTAAAACCTCATATCGTTAAAACAATTCGTAATGCAAACGGAACTATTTTCAGCGAAACAAAAGTTGAAGAAGTTCGACGTTCGATTGAATCGGCGACAGATAAAACTTTGGTAAGTCTTCTTGAACAAGTCGTATCAAGCGGCGGAGGCGGCAAGGCTAAAGTTAAGGGTTATCGAATTGCAGGTAAGACCGGTACTGCTCAAAAAATTCGTGAGGACGGAATTGGTTATCAGGAAGGAAGATATATTGCATCATTTTGCGGATTTGCTCCCGTTGAAAATCCTCGTCTTGCTCTTCTAGTTATGATTGATGATCCTTACGGTAATTTTTACGGCGGTCAAATTGCAGCTCCGGTTGCAGGAAGAATTTTTTCTCAAATTTTCCGTTACATGAGAATTGAACCTTCAGATACTCCTGCGGCAAATGAAGATGATGAAGTTCCGTTTGATGTCGGTGAAGGTGATGCAGCAGGAAGTTCAAATTATTCTTCAAGATCAAATCAAAGAAATTCTGAAGTTGAACCTCAAAGAGAAATACAGACTGATCCGGTTGATGTTCCTGAAGGCAATACTTATGTTCCGAATTTTTTAGGTAAAAGTATTCGTGAGGCGGCACGTTTGGCGAATGAGGCGGGATTAAAATTTGAAAGTGACGGCAGCGGTTTTGCGGTTGAACAGAGTATTGAACCAAATACCATTGTTGAACCGGGTCGTGCAGTTAAAGTTTATTTTGCTCCTTAATAAAATAAAAAACTCCTCGCTTAAACAATTTTTGCGAAGAGTTTTTTTTATTTAATTAATTTAATTCCGAATTATTTAAAAGATTTTTTATAAATGTTTAACATATCTTCGTCGCTGAGTTCAACCGGATCAAATTGAAGTAAGAATCCCATTGCCTCACGTGTATTTTTTACCATTTTCGGAAATTCATCGGGAGTAATTCCGTAATCGCTCATTTTTAAATTGTCCACGCCGCATGATTTTTGCATTTCCTTCAACGCATCTATAAAATCGCTCGCCTTATCAGCATTTTCTTTGCCCATTGCTCGTGCCATTTCTATAAATCTTTCATCGCAAGCATGCTTTTCAACAAAATGTGAAAAATATGCAACAGAAATCATTATTAAACCTGCTCCATGAGGCAATTCTTGATGATATGCACTCAAGGCGTGTTCAAGTGAATGTTCTGCAGTACATGTTCCCAAATCCATCGAAAAACCGCCCAATGTATTTGCAAAGGCTACTTTCGTTCTCGCCTCAAGATTATTTCCTTCATTGACTGCAATCGGTAAATATTTTGCAAGCAATCTGATTGCCTCAAGTTCTACCATTGCCGCCGCCTCATTGCAGCCCTTTGAGATATATCCTTCAGCATTATGGAAAAAAGCATCGAATCCTTGATAAGCTGTGAAATGTTTCGGAACTGTCAGCATATAATTCGGATCGACTATTGCCAACGTCGGAAATTCTTTAAAGAATGCCGTTTTTTCATTCGTCGCAGGATTTGTTACTACTGCTCCTGCGTCAACTTCCGAGCCTGTTCCCGCCGATGTCGTAATTGCTATGTACGGCAATGCAGGTTTTTTAAATGCTTTTTTGCCGCCTGTTCCGAATATTACATAATCCCAAACTCTTCCTTCAGGCTGAGGAATCATCGCCGCAATAACTTTTGCCGAATCAAGAACTGAGCCGCCGCCGAGTCCGACAACAAAATCACATTTATTTTCGCGTCCAAATTCTACTCCTTCTTGGATTGTCGGCTCTAACGGATTAGCTTGAATTTTATTGAAAATCGCAAAGTCCGCTCCCCATTGTTTCAATTCTTCCTGCAATTTGTCAAGACTTCCGTTTGTTTTCGTCGATTTGCCGTTTGAAATTACTATCAATGCTTTCTTTCCGAGCGGTTCTTCTTTGTGCAGTTCGCCGAGTTTTCCTGCTCCGAATAAAACTTTCGTCGGTATGTTCCAAATGAAACTCATTCAATCATCTCCCAAAACTTGTTTTTTTTATTTTATCAGTTAAACTTCACTCAAGGCAAGTCTTTTTTTATTTTTTTAAATATTTTCAAGCAGCATTTCGCCGACACTTTCATAAATTTTTTTTGCCTCTTTGTGCATGAATTGCGCCGAATTTTTTACCGTGTAACCGTTGAATCGACTTATCATCGGCAAATCATTCGCGTCATCTCCTATTACATATATCGGACAGTTTTCCCATTTTTTTATTTCAAGCAATTTTTCTACTCCGTATTTTTTATTTACACCGCGCATGTTTATATCCAAAAATTGGCGATTTTGATTGCCGCCCAGCATTGAAAATTCTCTTTCCAATTTTTCTTTCGATTTTGCCGCTTCTTCTGCATTTTCAAATTTTATTCCGAATTGCACCACATCATCACGTTTGATTACTTCTTCAAATGTTATCTCCGGTATCAATTCTATCGGCATTTCAGGATATGGTCTGATTGAATACGCCGTCTTTTCACAAAATACTATCATCGGATTTTTTATTTCTTTGACGGTTTTCAAAAAATTTCTCCTCACTTCCGAAGGTATTTTTACGCTGTGAATTATTTCTTTCTTTTCGTCCGCTATCACTCCGCCATTTACACATATTATAAAATCAAATGTTATGTCATAATTTTTTATATCAATCTCCAATAATTTTAAATTGCGTCCCGTTGCCAATCCAAATTTATTTCCTGCCGCTCTCCATTTTTGAATCGCCTCGATATTTTTTTTCGGAATCATTTCGTCGAATCCTTTCAACGTCCCGTCAAAATCGCTTACTGCTATTTTCATTTTCACGTCCTCCATTTGACTTTTTTCTTTCATTATATTAAAATTACTTTACAATTTCTCTTGAAAGAAGGTGAATCCCTTGACTAA
>CAJOPN010000149.1 GCA_905236285.1 uncultured Selenomonadaceae bacterium
GCTCAATGCAGCGTTGAAATTTGCAGCGGCTCAAAAATATGGACGCAATATTGAAGTTATGATGCCTTACGGTGATTATCTTAAATCCGTTTCGGAATGGTACATTCAACTTTTGGCTGAATCTCTCGGCAAAAAATTTGATAAAAACGGTAACGTCGTCAATTACGGCAGAACTCCACTCGTTGCAGTCGGCACAACTGACATGCATTCACAAACTCAGCAGCATCAGGAAGGCGCACTTGATAAAGTCGTTCAATTCATCAAAGTTGAAAAATGGAAAGATGATTATGTCATTCCGAATATTTTCCCGAACGTTTCAAAACTTGCAGATATTTCAGGCGTGACGATGAGTGAGGCTCTCGAAGTTGCTCGCCAATCAAACGCCGATGCTCTCAAATCGGATAATCGTTTCAATGCTTGTTTCTCACTTCCCGAATTGAATGAATATCATCTCGGCGCACTACTTTACATGCTTGCAATGTCGGTTGCATATGAAGGCGAACTTTCAAATGTCGATGCTTTCAATCAGCCGGGTGTCGAGGCTTACAAACGCATTATGGGACCTAAACTCCAAGAACTCAAAAAATCAAAAGGTCTTTAATCTTTTAAATCGAATCGTCTGAACTCATCAAATTATTTTTAAGAAATCTTTGCAAATACACAAAATTTTTTTAAAAATTCCTGCTTTAAAAAATTTCGGCAGGATTTTTTTCTTGCAGGTATTGCATAAATTAAAATTTGGTTGTAAAATAATTTCGTTGTGTCACAGACGGCACAGAATTTATTTTTTAATGAGGTGTTGAAAATGAAAGAAGGAATTCATCCTAAATATTTTGAAGCAACTGTAACTTGCGGCTGTGGAAATACATTCAAAACCGGTTCAACGAAAAAAGAATTGCGCGTTGATGTCTGCTCAAAATGTCATCCGTTTTTCACGGGTCGCCAGCGTGATGTCAAGGCCGGCGGTCGTATCGAAAAATTCAATAAACGTTACGGGAAAAAATAAAATTTTTTCTATGAAGTTAAAAAGCAGAGGATTTATTTCACTCTGTTTTTTTGTAAAAGAAATTTTTTTGAAGAGGTGATTTTTTTTATGACGTTTCCGAAAAATTTTCTCTGGGGAGGAGCATGTGCCGCAAATCAATATGAAGGCGGTTATCTTGAAGGCGGCAAAGGACTTTCTGTTCCCGATATGCTACTTGGCGGCGACGTGAATACTCCGAGAACTTTTTGTCCTCACATTGAAAAAAATCGTTTCTATCCTTCTCACGAGGCTATAGATTTTTATCATCATTACAAAGAAGATATTAAACTTTTTGCCGAAATGGGTTTCACTTGTTTCAGATTTTCTATCAACTGGTCGCGAATTTTTCCGAACGGCGACGATGCTCAACCGAATGAAAACGGCTTGAAATTTTATGAAAATGTAATTGACGAGTGCAGAAAATATAATATCGAGCCGCTGATTACTCTCAATCATTACGAAATGCCTTTTGAACTCGTTAAAAAATATCGCGGTTATTATAATCGAAAGACGATTGCTCTTTTCGTGAATTATGCAAAAACTTGTTTTGAACGTTTCAAAGACAAAGTTAAGTACTGGCTGACTTTCAACGAAATCAATATGACGTTAATGGAACCGTTTATGGGAAATCTTTACAGCGTCGGAGTAATTCAGGACGAAGATTTGAATCGAAAAGAGCCTTGCAAATTTCCCGAATTAAAAGATGTTCCTCAGCAGAGAATCGAAGCTCTGCACAATCAATTTGTAGCATCGGCGAAGGCAGTCATCGAAGGACACAAAATTAATCCGAATTTTAAAATCGGCAATATGATTTGTCATATAACTTGGTATCCTCTTACACCGAATCCGAAAGACATGCTTGAAGATCAGAAACGTGATTCATTCTGCAACGATATTTGCGGCGATGTTCAAGTTCGCGGAGCTTATCCGTATTTCACAAAAAAATTTTATCAGGATATGGGAATTGATACAAAATTCATGGACAATGAAGAGGACAAAAAAATTTTGCGTGAAGGAGTCGTTGATTTTTACACGTTCAGTTATTACATGTCAAATTGTGTGACGGTTGACGAAAATGCCGAACAAGTCAAAGGCAATATGATGGGCGGCGCAAAAAATCCGTATCTTAAAGCAAGTGATTGGGGATGGCAAATTGATCCCGATGGTTTACGCTGGACTTTAAATAAACTTGCTTCACGTTATCCCGATACGCCGATTATGGTTGTTGAAAACGGTTTCGGAGCATTTGACAAAGTTGAATCTGACGGAGCAATTCACGATGATTACAGAATTTCATATTTTCGTGAACATATTCGCGCAATGAGAGAGGCAGTTAATGACGGAGTGCCGTTAATCGGTTATACGACTTGGGGACCGATCGATCTTGTCAGCGCAGGAACCGGACAATATGCAAAACGTTACGGATTTATTTATGTCAATCGCCATGATGACGGCACGGGAGATTTTTCAAGAAGTCGAAAGGATTCATTTTATTGGTACAAAAAAGTTATCGAATCCAACGGCGAAAATCTCGATTAAAAAAATTTTCTTCATCAAAAAAATTTTCTGTCGAATGATTTTAAAAATAATCGTCGGCAGTTTTTTATTGTAAAAAATTTTAAAGCGTGCTAAAATTTACAAAAAAAAATTGGAGCGTGATAACAATGTCGATAAAATTATTTTTGACGGATTTGGACGGAACACTTTTACCGAAGGGACAAAAAGTATCGCCGAAAAATATTAAAGCCGTTCAAGATTTGGTAAAAGCCGGAATAATTTTTACGATAGCAACCGGCAGAATGTACGGCGCATCGGTCGAAATTGCAAAAAGTCTCGACGTTGACGTTCCGATTATAACTTACAACGGCGCATTGATTAAATCGGTCGGCGGTGAAATTTTTTATACGAATTATCTTGAGCCTGAAATTATTTTGGAAGTTACGAATTTTTGCGAAAAAAATAATTGGCATCTTCAAAATTACAGTAACGACGATTTATTTTATCCCGAATACAACGAATCTGCAAAATTTTATGAAGGAGCAATAGGAGTAAAAGGCAAGGCAATCGGCTGGGAAAATATGAAAAAAGAAATTGAAAATGTTCCGAAATTGTTGATTATAACTCCGAACGTCGAAGAGACTGAAAGACGAATAAAAATTTTAAAAGAAAAATTCGGCGATAAAATCAATGCAATGAAATCAATTCCTACTTTTGTCGAAATAATTCGTCCGAATGTGTCGAAAGCGGCGGCGGCGAAAATTTTGGCTGAAAAATTTAAAATAAAAAATTCTGAAGTAATGGTGATAGGCGATTCACATAATGATTTGCCGATGTTGAAAGCATTTGAACACAGCGTTGCAATGGGAAATGCTGCCGATGAAATAAAATCCGTCTGCGAATTTGTAACCGATACCTGCGAAAATGACGGATTTGCTCAAGCGATTTACAATTATGTTTTGAATGAGGAGAAAAATTTTTATGGAAAATAATGATGTACATAGTGAAAATTTGGAGAGCAGCGAAACTTCAGACGTGGAAGTTATGGAAAATCTCAAAAAAGATGAAAAATCGCGAATAGTAATTGTAACGGGAATGAGCGGCGGCGGCAAAACTCAAGCGTGCAGATATTTGGAAGATTTGGGATATTTTTGCGTGGACAATCTTCCGCCGGTTTTCATTCCGAAATTTGTTGAATTGTGTTCGCACGGAGACAGTCACGTTAAAAAAGTCGTCTTCGTCGTCGATACTCGTAGCAGAGAATTTTTTGATGATCTCGTCGCGGTTTTAGAAAATATGAATAAACACGATCAAGCATACGAAATGCTTTTCATGGACGCGACCGACGATGTAATAATTCGACGTTACAAAGAAACTCGCCGCCGTCATCCAATGGCACCTTCATCAAGAATTTCGGACGGAGTTGCAAAAGAACGTTCACGGCTTGAAACTGTCAGAAGTAAAGCGACTTACATTATTGACACGTCAAATTTAAATAAATCCGATTTGAAAGAAAAAATAGTTCGACTGTTCGGAAACAAAGAAGGCGAACAGATGAGCATAAATATTTTGTCATTCGGATTTAAATTTGGGATGCCGCTTGATGCAGATATGGTTCTTGACGTGAGATTTTTGCCGAATCCGTTTTATATTGACACGCTTAAACATAAAAGCGGAGCAGTTCAGGAAGTCGCGGAGTATATTGAATCAAAATCGGTGACGCAGGAATTTTTGAAAAAACTCGTGCCGCTGATTGAATTTCTCGTGCCGCAATATGTAAGAGAAGGAAAAAGTCAGCTAGTGATTGCAGTCGGCTGCACAGGCGGAATGCACAGAAGTGTTTTCATTGCAAAATATATTTTCAGTCTGCTGAAGAAAAAAGGCTATCCCGTAAAACTTGAACATCGAGATTTGATGAAAAATGACGTTTGGGAACACGTTGAAAATTTTTAACGAGGAGCGAAATTTATAAAAAATGTTGCACTTATTGAAATGGCTTTATCCGGGAATGAAATTAAAACGCTGGCTGTTACTTTTTGCAATCGGCGTTTTAATGATAAGTCTCGGAATAGCATTAATTTTCAATTACAAATATCTTGATAAAATTGAAGAAGAAATTTTTCGATTGGTTTACCTTTCGCTCGGCAGTTACGATTATATGTTTACGACATTCATCGGAGTGTGTGTCGTGATAATCGGTTTGTCATTTATGATGTTGGCGATAAGACAAATTATTCGTTCAATAATCGTCGTGTTGATGCCTGAATCGTCAGATCGACTCGTTGATGTAATTTATGAAAAAAGAATGCTCGGAAAGGGACCGGCAGTCACGGTAATAGGAGGCGGTCACGGATTAAGCGTACTTTTGAGAGGAATAAAAGCATCAACGAGCAATGTCAGCGCAGTTGTAACGGTTGCCGATGACGGAGGATCGTCAGGTCGATTGCGTGAAGAATTCGGAATAATTCCGCCGGGAGACTTACGAAATTGTCTCGTTGCTCTTGCGGATACAGAACCTTTGATGGAAAAATTATTTCAATACAGATTTGAAGGAGAAACGGCACTTGCGGGACACAGTTTTGGAAATTTATTTATCGCGGCGATGAATGAAGTAACAGGCGATATGGAAACGGCACTTCAAGAATCGTCGAAAGTTCTCGCCGTCAAAGGTCGAGTCTTGCCTGCGTCGAAAGAATATATCAGGCTTGACGCAATAATGGAAGACGGAACGATTGTTGAAGGTGAAACACAAATTCCCGAAGCTCACAAAAAAATTAAGCGCGTCAGACTTTTCCCAAAAAAAGTTCCTGCCGTGCCTGCTGCTCTTGAAGCGATTGAAACTGCCGATGCAATTATTCTCGGTCCCGGTTCTCTTTATACTTCAATCATGCCGAATCTTTTGGTTGAAGGAGTTGCTCACGCGCTGAAAAAAAGTAAGGCAATAAAAATTTATATTTGCAACGTAATGACTCAGCCAGGAGAAACAGATAATTATACAGCGTCAATGCATGCGAAGGCGATAATCGATCATGCAGGTCGAGGAGTGATTGATTATGTTCTTGTAAATTCCGCTCCGATTTCCGCCGAGATGTGCAAAGAATTAAATGCACAACCTGTTATCGTCGACGAAGAAAAAATTAATGCGCTTGGAATGGGACTTGTCAAAGCAGATTTGATAAGCGAAACCGACGCAGGACGACATGATCCGTTTAAACTTTGTGCCGCCGCCATGAAGATGATTTACGAATTGCAGCCGCGTCATTAAATTTTAAGGAAGTGATTTAAAATGCCGTCATTTGCAAGCGATGTCAAAAGTGAATTGGTTAATTTTGTAAATTACAGAAAATGTTGTGATAAAACTCAATTAAATGCAATGTTAAAAATTCGTGCGACTTTAAGCGAAAACAGAATTGATTTCAACAGTACAAATGCAGCCGTCACGCGAAAAGTTTTAAAATTGGTCAAAGCAGTTTATTCGACTGCAAAAACTGAAGTCGCAGTAATTCGTTACAAAAAATTTCATTTAAAAAATCGTTATATCATCAGAATTTTTCGTGATGCCGAAACTCAATCATTGTTTGAAGAAATGAGCATAAACAAATTTCCCGATGAAGACTGTTGCCGAAATTCATATTTGCGCGGTTTATTCATGTCTGCCGGCACAGTCAACCGTCCCGAAAAAGGCTATCATCTCGAAATTAATTCAAATACTGAAGAAGTCGGCAAATTCGTCAAAAAATGTTTGAGTCAATCAGGTTTCGGTGTCGGACTTTTTCAGCGCAAAGAAAGATTTGTTGCATATCTGAAAACTTTCGAGGATATTTGTGATTTTTTATATTTGATTCATGCTCATTCGGCGGTTGACAGATTTGAGGCAGCTCAAAATTTAAAAGAAGTCAAATGCAATGTCAATCGAATTGTAAATTGTGAGACTGCAAATCTTCAAAGATCGGTCAATGCCGCTCAACAACAAATTCAAGACATAAAAATTATTTGTGCAAATGAAAAATTATTTAAAAAGATGGACGAAAAAATGAAAGAAACTGCGGAAATGAGATTGAAATTTCCCGAATTAAACATTAGTGAAATTGCTGAAAAAATGTTTTTAAGTGCATCGGGATTGAAATACAGATTCAAAAAAATTCATCTGCTGGCGAATCCGAAAGATCGTTGGAAAGAATTTGCAAAGAAAAGAAAAAAGAAATGGATAAGGAAAAAAAATTAACTTTTATTGGAAAGCTCGGATAAAAATTCTTCAAAAGGCAATCCGTAATTCCAAGCCAAATTTAATTTTTCGGCGTGAGCAATGCAGCGAGTTACAAAATTTGCAGATAATCTTGTTGCGTCAATTAAATTTTTTCCGTTGAGAATTTCACCGACCAAAACCGCAAAAAATGCGTCTCCCGTTCCCGATCTGTCAATTCCGATTTTTCTTGTCGTAACGAGATTAATTTTGCCGTTGTCGAAAACGAAATTTGAAATATTATTTTCGTCGTCGGCATCAATCGTCAATCCTGTTATTACAACTTTGTGACCTCTCGTCTGTGCCGCAATATTCGCCGCCATCGTCGCAAGTTTTGAATCTGAAATAATTCCTTCAAACGGATATGAAATTCCCAAAAGTTCACAAGCCTCAGTTAAATTCGGAGTAACCAAATCGGCATAAATTAAAAGTTCTTTCATCTTCACACACATTGATTTATTGTAAGAGGCATAAATTTTTCCGTGATCTCCCATGACGGGATCAATCATTATTTGACTTTCAAGATTTTCTTCAATGAATTTGTTGACGATTTTAATTTGATCTTCCGAGCCTAAAAATCCCGTCGCGATTGCGTCAAATTTTAAATCGTTTTTCTTCCAACTGTCGATATAATTTTGCATTTTGTCGGTGTAATCGTCGAAAAAATAATTTTCAAAACCGGTATGAACAGATAAAATTGCAGTCGGAAGAGGACAACATTGAATTTTTAGAGCAGAAATTATCGGCAGTTCTATTGCAACCGAACATCTTCCGAAACCTGTTATGTCATTTATTAATGCAATTCGTTTTTGTTTCAAAATAATAACCTCACAAAATTTATTTTTAGATAATTTACAACATAAAAAAAAATTTGTAAAGGTGGTTTTAAAATTTGGGATTTTCAAAAATAGAATCGGCAATCACGGGACAAATTGCAACTCTTTTTCAGAAACGCGGAGCAGTAGAACCTTCTGCATTAATAAAGTCGCTTGAAAGAGAAGTAGTCAAGCAGCAGAAAAAAACTGAAGACGGTTTAACGGTTCCGAATGATTATGTAATTTATCTCAGCGAGGAAGATTGTCATCGACTTTCGGCGGCACGAATCATTAAAGCATTGCACGAAACGATTGAAAGAAAAATAATTCGTGAAGATTGTTTCATGGACGGAAAATTGTCGGTCAGAATTGAAAAAATGGCAGATGAAAATGAAGTCATAGAAGTGAAATCAAAATTTATGAAAGACGTAAGCGGCGACGAAGATACGATTAATCTTGAAAATGAAAATATATCGAATACATTTGTTGAACAGAAAACGATAGTCAACGAAAATGATAAAACGATCGCGGCGGACAAAGAAAATTTTAAAAATATGCAGAAAATAAATTATTCACGTCAAAATGATTATGAGATAGCAAAATTGATATTGAAAGATGAAAACGGCGATGAAGAATTTATTTTGGGCGAACGGCAATTTTATATCGGACGAAAAGAAAGCAACGATTTGGTGTTGAGTGATGAAAGTGTATCAAGGATTCACGCTTATATTTCTTATGACAGGCATCGTCACGTTCTGCATGATGCCAACAGTCTCAACGGAACATTTATAAATAAAAAATTTGCAGACAGGCAGAAACTCAAACACGGCGACAAAATTTTAATCGGAAATATATTGGTAATATATGAAGTTTTATGAATTGCGGAGGCGAAACAGATGACGAAGTATTATCAGGCAACGAACGTTGGAAAAATACGCAAGCAAAATGAAGATTCAATAGCGATAATAGAACCGGAAACATTTATAGTAGCGGACGGAATGGGAGGACAGGCAGCCGGAGAAGTAGCGAGCAGAATATTGATTGAAACGGTCGAAAGAGAATTAAAAACTGCATCATTGCCGTACAACGAAGAAATTTTAAAAAATGCAATATTGAAAGCAAACGAAAATATTTTGTCGGAAGTCGAAAAAAATTCAGAGTATGAAGGAATGGGAACGACGGCGACAATTTTGCACGTTGCCGAACCGAAAGAAATTCAGCCGCAAATTACTACTCAGACGGCATTTTTTGCACATATAGGCGACAGTCGATTATACAAATTGGAACGCGACGGCTTAAAACAAATTACGCAGGATCATTCATACGTTGAAGATTTGGTAAGACGCGGAGAAATTTCAGAAGAACAGGCAAGAGTTCATCCAATGAAAAATGTTTTGATTCAGGCAGTCGGCGCAGAAAAAAATATCTCCGTTGATGTCGGACAATTCAGAGTCAACAACGGAGATGTATATTTACTTTGTACGGATGGATTGACAAACATGGTCAGCGACGAAGAAATTTCAAAAATTTTGCATGAAACAAAAAATCCTGCCGATGATTTGGTCGAGGCTGCATTGAATCACGGCGGCAAAGATAATGTTTCGGTTATCGTCGTCGGCATTTTATAAAATTATTTTTTGCGGAGAGATTTCGGTTTTGAAAAAATTTCGGCTAAAACCATTGCATTCATTGCATCGTCTGACGTAAAATTTAAATATGATTCTTGACCGACATTTGATTTTTTGATTGCTTGAGAGATTTTTTGTTGTTGAATTATTTTTGATTCTGATGACTGAGGCGATTGAATTTTTGCATTCGGATCATTTTCCAAAACTGGAATTTCAAAATCTATTTCGGTCGGTTGCTCTTGAGGTGTCGGAATATTTTTCTTTCTTACTATGCTTTCAAGTATCGCGTAGGCTATCCAAATGAAAAATATTATTGAAAAAATATCGTCCATGTGATTCACTCCTTGCAGTAAATAATTTTGAAACCGCCGTCGATAAGATTCGTTGTCATCAAAAATTTTATATGTGGGAAATTTTTCTCAATTTTCAATGCACAGGCTTCAACATCAAAAAAATCTTCATCAAAAAATACGCCGATAACCGTACCCGTATGAGCAATATTCACACCGAGTGCTCCGAGTGACCTTGCAAAATGAATTATTTCACGCAATTTATCTTTATAAAGAATTTTTTGATTGGCAAGCGCAGAAATTTCAACGAAATCGAAAATATTTTGAAAAGAATTTTTTTGAAAGAGCGGAAGATTCGCCAGATGAAGGTTACTTCTGCGTTCAAATTCGAGAGTATTTACTTTATTTCCGAAATCGAAGACGGCAATTTTATATTTCGGCACAAAATCAAATTTATGAAAAACTTTACCGCTGACAGGATTCATCGCAACAATTCCATTATAAAAAATTCCGTCAGTCGGTTCAATCGAAGTTGCAAGTTTAGCAATTTCTCCTGCCCTCAATTTTTCTCTCAATGCAAATGAAACTGCTTTTGCGACTGCTGCGATGTCCGCACTTGATGATGCCATTCCTTTACCGTGAGGCAATTCCGATTCAAGTTTTATTCCAAAATTCATTTTTTCACGACCGAGATATTTTAAAGTTCGTTTTAACATTTCCTTTGCTTTCCAGCCTAAACCAATTTGACCTCTGAATAAATCTGAAACGGTGACGGTTGTAAACAAATCAATCGGACAAGTTATCAAAAACGGCTCATCGTTCAAAATTCCTTGAACAAATTCTCCGCATGAACCCGGCACTTTAATTTTAAATTTCATGTTTATATTATAAATTGTGATTTAAATCATTGCAATAAATTTTTTTGAGAGGTGATTAAATGCACGAAATGGCAATAGCAGAAGGAATTTTAAAAATTGCGTTCGATTGTGCGGAAGAAAATTTTTCAAAAAAAATAAATCGAATTACTTTGCAAATAGGAGAGATGAGCGGAGTAGAAATCGAGGCGTTAAATTTATCGTTTGAAGTATTGACGAAAAAAACGATTGCCGAAGGAGCGGAGCTTGAAATAAAAAAAATCCCGATAGTCGGCGAATGTAACAAATGCGGAAAAATTTTTCACGTCGAGCATTACAATTTTTTTTGTCCCGAATGTGACGGAATATTAATTTTGAAAAGCGGAAGAGAATTGCAAGTCGAATCTATAGATATGGAGTGATTTATTTTGAAAATTGAAGTAATGAAAAATATTTTGAATGAGAATGAAAAAATCGCGGAAGAAAATCGAAATTTTTTTAAAGATAAAAAAGTTTTCGTAATAAATTTGATGGGATCTCCCGGCAGCGGCAAAACTTCACTTTTAGAATTGACGTTGAAAAAATTGAAAAATGAAATAAAAATGGCGGTGATTGAAGGAGACCTTTTCACGGCGAAAGATGCAGAAAGAATTGAACGCCATAATGTGCCGGTAATTCAAATCAATACTGCGGGAGGCTGTCATCTTGACGCAGCAATGATTAAACGAGCGGCGCAAAATTTAAATCTTGATGAACTTGATTTGGTAATCGTTGAAAATGTTGGAAATTTGGTTTGTCCAGCAGAATTTGATGTCGGTGAAAATGTAAAAGCGGTTGTACTTTCGATAACCGAAGGAGACGATAAACCGTTAAAATATCCGTTAATTTTCAAAGAATCGGCAGTTGCGATTTTGAATAAGACAGATATTTTGAAATTTACCAATTTTAATTTGGAATCGGCACGCGAGGATTTGACAACGATTCATCCGAACATAAAAATTATTGAAACGTCCTGCACAAACGGAGAAGGTTTAAACGAATGGTGCGAATGGATAAAAAATAATTTGATGAGGTGAACAAAATGTCATTTGAAATAATAAACGGAGACATCACGAAAATGAAAGTTGATGCGATAGTCAACGCGGCAAATACTCAACTTTTGGCAGGCGGCGGAGTATGTGGAGCAATTTTTCGTGCAGCGGGACATTATGAACTTCAGGCGGCTTGCGATAAACTTTCACCGATTCAAACAGGTTTTGCCGTTGCTACTCCTGCTTTCAAACTCAATGCAAAAATTATAATTCATACTGCAGGACCGATTTGGAGAGGAGGAAATTACAACGAATTTGAATTATTGAGACATTGTTATGAAAACAGTTTAAAAATTGCCGTCGAAAATGATTGTGAATCAATTGCCTTTCCGTTAATTTCAAGCGGAATTTACGGAGTCCCGAAAAATATTGCAATGGATGCCGCGAAAATTTCCATAGAAAATTTTTTGAAGTCTTCGGAAATGAAAATTTATCTTGTACTTTTCGGAAGATAAAAAAATAAATATCGCAGGAAAAAACACCTTTCACAAAGAATTAACAAAAACAAATTCAAGTGAAGGGTGTGATTTTTATGTTCGGAAATATTCAAGACTTTCTGATGCTGAACGAAATTTATCAGGCGAAAGCAAAGGCGGAAAGAAATCAAATGACGGGAGAACTTCTCAATTATCGAAAATTTTCGGTAGAAGAAGTCAAAACAATCATAGATTTGTCATTGGAAGATTTAAAAGAATTGACGAAGATAAAATCATATTACTTGGAGGAAGGAAAATAATTTTTGAGTGAGGTAAAAGCGTTGGAAAATATTTTGATAACGATGGCGATTGCCGCAGGAACAGTTTTATTGCTCGGACCAATTTTAATTCCGATCTTGCACAAATTAAAATTCGGACAAAGCATAAGAGAGGAAGGACCGGCGAGTCATAAAAAAAAGAGCGGCACGCCGACGATGGGAGGAATATTTTTAATTGCCGCGATAGTGATTGCAACCGTAATCGAATCGCCGTTGACGACCGAAATAGTTTTGGCTTTGTTTATAATGATCGGACATTGGATTTTGGGATTTTTGGACGATTATATAAAAGTCGTTAAGAAAAGAAATTTGGGATTGAAAGCACGTCAAAAACTTTTGGGACAAATAATAATTGCAGTCGTGACGATGATAATTGCAACTGAAATGCTCGAAATCAAAACAACTTTGTGGCTGCCGTTCGTCGAAAATGAAATTAATCTCGGAATATTTTATTACGCATTAATTTTATTCGTGATAGTCGGAGCATCAAACGCAGTAAATTTGACTGACGGACTTGACGGACTTGCATCGGGAAACATGGCGATAGCGGCGAGTTGTTATGCAGTCATTTGTATTTTGACAAAACATTTTGATCTGGCGATTTTCTGCGCGGCAATCGTCGGAGCTTGTGTCGGCTTTTTGCGATTTAATTTTCATCCCGCAAAAATTTTCATGGGAGACACAGGTTCTCTTGCACTCGGCGGAGCATTTGCAGCAATTGGAATTTTAACACATACTGAAATTTTGCTGGCGGTAATCGGTTTTATTTTCGTCTGTGAGGCTCTTTCGGTTATAATTCAAGTCATTTCATTTCAAACGACAGGCAGAAGAATTTTTAAAATGTCTCCGATTCATCATCATTTTGAATTGAGCGGCTGGAAAGAAACAAAAGTTGTATTTGTATTTTGGACAGTCGGATTAATTTTCGGCGTTATGGGCTTATTGATGATTTAATCGCTCTGCCAAAGTTCGCCGCTCTTCAAATCCATGCAGGAAATGCAGCCATTTATAAAATATGATCCGGTATCCATCATTAAAATTTTTCCGTTGCGTCTCCATTGCGGCGTAATATTTTTTTTGCCGAAAATTCTTTGATTGTCCCTGCACCATGTTGCCAAACTGCCTTCAGGATTTAAAAGCGGCAACGGAGTATGTCCAACAACTATAATTGTATCACCGTCATATTTTGTAAAAAATTCGTCGCGAATCCACAGCAATGATGTTGAATCTTGTTCATCAAGTGAGATTTTCGGATCAATTCCCGCGTGACAGAAAAAATAATCTTTGTCGTTAATTTTCATTTGGTGAGACAAAGGCAGTGAATTTACAAATTTTAAAATTTTCGCCATAATTTCGGGATCATCTTTCATTTTTTCACGAATATCTCTTCCTGTTTTGTCTCCTCCGTTTAAGAGCCAATTAAAATCGCCTTTGTCAAAAAAATCTATCATCATCTGTTCGTGATTGCCGCGCAATGTTATTACATTTTCCTTTTCGGATTCGCGCATAATTCGCTCAAGCATATATCCGCATTCGCCAATCGGTCCGCGATCAATATAATCTCCCAAAAATATCAGCAAATCATTTTCATCAACATTCAATTTTTTGTAAAGCGAAATAAATTTTTTGTAATGTCCGTGAATATCGCCGATTACCAAAACTCTTTTAAAATTTTTGTCGTCCGAAATATTTTTTTTCATTTTTTTCACAGCGCACCTGCTTACGTCGTTCTTGCTGTTTGGTCCGAAAATTTTTTTGACAATAATATCTTTAAGAAGATTCAAACTCAACATGATTAAAAATCTCGCTCGGTTTATCAATTAAAATTTCTGCGCCGCTTTCAATCAATTCACTTTTCGGACGAAATCCCCATGTCACTCCGACACTTAAAAATCCTGCATTGTGAGCAGTTTCCATATCAACGGAAGTATCTCCGAAGTATGCGACAAATTCAGGTTCGACTTTGAATTGTTCGGCAATTTTTAAAACTTTTGTCGGATCAGGTTTTCGCGGCATTCCTTTTTGATCTCCGATTACCGCTCCGAAAATATTCTTTGGAAACATTTTTTCAACAATTTCAACCGCTGCAAACTGTTGTTTATTCGTACAAAGACCGAGCGGAATTTTCATTGACTGCAATTTTTCCAAAAGTTCAACTATTCCTTCATAAGGCTTCGTTTTCATCGTCAATCTTTTTTCGTAACAGGAATTATAATAATTAATGACTTCGTTGACAAAATTTTCATCATCGGAAAACTTTTCAGGCACGGCACGCTGAATTAATTTTCTTGCACCGTTGCCGACAAAGTAACGATATTTTTCAAGATCGTGAGTCGGAAACTTATAATGCTCCATCGTCTCGTTTACGCTGTCCGCCAAATCTTCCAATGAATTAATCAATGTACCGTCCATGTCAAAAATCGCCGCTCGATATTTCAATTTGTCTCACCTCTTGCAAAAAATTTTTTAATTTGTTACAATTTTACTATATATTTTTTTGAGCGTCAAAAATTTTTTAAGGAGATTTTTTTATGGAATTATGGTTTTCGGAACAGCATACGCCGAATGTCAAATTATCAATTAAAGTCGATAAGCAGCTTTTCAGCGAGCAAAGTGAATTTCAACGCATAGATATTTTTGAATCGCGTGAATTCGGAAGATTTTTAATTCTTGACGGCTGCATGATGCTGACTGAAAAAGATGAATTTATTTATCACGAAATGATTTCACATGTGCCGATGTGCGTCAATCCGAACATTAAAAAAGTTTTGCTTGTCGGAGGCGGTGACGGTGGAACTGCTCGCGAACTTTTGAAATACAAAACGATTAAAACAATAGATCTCGTTGAAATTGATGAAGTTGTAATTAATGCCTGCAAAAAATTTATTCCGAAAACTGCTGAATGTCTTGAAGATTCGCGAGTCAACATTTATATTGAAGACGGTCTAAAGTTTATTCGTCATTGCGCCGACATTTATGATTTGATTATAGTCGATTCAACTGATCCTTTCGGACCCGGTGAGGGACTTTTTACGAAAGAATTTTACGGAAATTGTTTTAATGCTCTTCACTCTGACGGAATTATGGTCAATCAACATGAAAATCCTTTCTACAATAAAGACGCAATAGCAATGCAGAGAGCTCACAAAAGAATAGTTTCATCGTTTCCGATAAGCCGCTGCTATCAGTTGCATATTCCTACCTATCCTTCAGGGCATTGGCTTTTCGGTTTTGCATCAAAAAAATTTCATCCGTTCCGTGAAGTAAATTTTGACAAATGGAATGATTTAAAAATTCATACGCGCTATTACAATACAAAACTTCATCGCGCAGCATTTGCATTACCGAATTATGTTGAGGAGCTTTTGCGTGAGGTGGAATAAATTTTTTTCGGACAAAAAATCAATCGCAATCGTCATAGTTATTTGTGTGACGTTTGCATTTTTATTTTGGAATTTTTTTCATTTGTCAATTCAACAAAAAATTTTTAATGCAAATTTGGAACGACAAAAATTGATTCAAATCAAAAAAAATATTCTGAATTACAAAAATAAATACGGCGATCTTGACGAATATTTGGAAAATCTTGAAGAACGCTGTCTGCTGACAAATATTTCATTGCCCGAACAAATGAATCAAGGCGAATTTATAAATTTTTTGCAACGAACGGCGATTGAAAATCAAATAAAAATAATATCGCTGATTCCGAATGAAATTCAATCGGTTGAAGAATCTGAATTAAAAAAATTGCCGATAGAAATAAAAATTGAAAGCAATTATATACAGTTGATAAATTTTTTGAAGACGATTGAAGAAAGTGAAAGACTGATACAAATAAAAAATGTTTCGATAAAAGGAAAAGATAACGGAGAAAAAATAAATTGTGAATTGAAAGCAGAAATTTTTTCACTTGAATTAAAAAATTAAAATAAACTTCATGTTGCAATTTTGATTAATTTTTGTTATCATTGAAAAAAATTTAAGGAGGCTTTTTTAAATGGCAATCAGCTTAGCAAAAGGTCAGAAAATTGATCTCACAAAAACAAATCCGGGATTGAGCAAAATTTTAATCGGACTCGGCTGGGACATTAAACGTTATGACGGCGGTGCACAATTTGATCTCGACGCATCGGCATTCCTTCTCGGTGACAATGAAAAAGTTCCGTCTGATGATGAATTTATTTTTTACAATCAACCGAAACATAAAAGCGGCGGAGTTGAATATCTCGGAGACAATCGTACCGGTGAAGGTGCAGGCGACGATGAACAAATCAAAGTTGATCTTTCAAAAGTTCCCGAAAATATTAAAGCAATCAGTTTCACGGTTACGATTCACGAGGCTGACGAGCGCAAACAAAATTTCGGACAAGTTGAAAATGCGTTTATTCGCGTTGTAGATGAAGCAAACAACACCGAATTGATTCGTTACGATCTCGGCGAAGATTTTTCAATCGAAACGGCGATAGTAGTCGGAAAACTTTATCGTCAAGGCGGCGAATGGAAATTCCAGGCCATCGGCAGCGGATTCAGCGGCGGACTTAAAGCACTCGGACAAAATTTCGGCGTTAATGTTTAATTTTTGATTTCTAATTTTTTTTAGTGTGTGACAAATTTAAATGTCATGCACTATTGTTTTAATTAATGGAGAGAAATAAATGTATCAAGTGAGCAAAAAAAAATCTTTGAGAGAAAATCCGTTCGTGCCGATTTACAGAACTTGCAATAACGGCTCGAACGAAGAAAAATATAAATTAATAAAAACAAAAGAATTGGAAGTGCCGCGTTATATTGATGTCGAATTGACGAATAATTGTAATTTTAAATGCAGATTTTGTCCTACGGGAACAAAGAGCATGAAGAGAACGCGCGGATTTATGTCTGATGAAGTAGCTGAATCAATATCGAAAAATGTTGAAAAATATAAAATTCCCGGCGTGCGATTTATTCGTTGGGGAGAGCCGACGATTCATCCGAAATACATTGAAATAATGAGTCGCCTAAAAAAAGCCGGAGCATTGATTCATATCAACACCAACGGTTCAAAATTGGATGAAGAACAAATAAAATCTTTATTAAAAATTCCTCTCGACAGCATAAAAATTTCATTTCAAGGAGTCGATTCTGAATCATATAATGAAATGAGATTCGGCGGCAATTATGAAGAATTATTAAAAAAAGTAAAATTGTTTAGTCAAATCCGCGATAAATTTACCCCCCCCCCTCATGTTATTTTCAGATTTCAACAACAATAACGACCGAAACTGTTAAACAAGTTGAACAATTCAAAGCTGAAATTGAACCTTACTGCGATTTTTATAATATTGGATTTACACATTTAAATCATCTTAATGTTGAAGAAATGGACGTAAATGAAGAAGAAAAAGAAAAAATTCGTGAATTGCAAAAACATGAGATGATAAGTAAAGTACAAAATAAAATTTGCGTTGAAGCATTTGATAAATTGTCGATAAATTGGAATGGTGATGTTACTCTCTGTTGCGGCGATTATGATAATTTTATGATAGTCGGAAATATTTTGGATATGGATTTAAAACAAATTTTCAACAGTAGAGCAGCTGATGCTTATCGACAAATGATTTTAAAAAATCAACATGCAAGAATTAAATGTTGTAGTGAATGTTATACGACAGTACCTTTAACAAAATAATTTCGAGGTGAAAAAATATGGCTGTAAATCTTCAAAAAGGACAAAAAATAAATCTCAAAAAAGCTGACGGAAGTAATCTTTCAAAAATAATGGTCGGACTCGGCTGGGACGCTGCAGAACAAAAAGGCGGATTCTTTTCGTCACTCTTGGGATCAACAAAAAATATTGATTGCGATGCATCGGTATTCGTTTGCAAAGACGGCAAGCTCAGAAGTAATGATGACGTTGTTTATTACGGAAATCTTGAGCACAATTCAGGCGCAATCAAACATATGGGCGATAATTTGACGGGAGACGGCGAAGGTGATGACGAACAAATTTTTGTAAATCTTAATCAAATTCCCGCTCAATATGACAAATTAATTTTCGTCGTCAACATTTACAAAGGTGAGGAACGCAAGCAGCATTTCGGAATGATTAAAAATGCTTTTATCAGAATAGTTGATAGTGACACTCATACCGAACTTTGCCGCTATAATCTTTCAGATAATTATGAAGGCATGCTGGCGATGGTTGCAGGTGAAGTTTACAAAAAAAATGGCGAATGGAAGTTCAACGCCATAGGAAACGGTACAAAAGATGTCGGATTAAGTGAACTCAGCCGTCGTTTCATTTAAATTGATATTCATGCTACCGGTTCTGTATCCTTGCAAATCTAAAGAAATAAATTCAAAACCGAAATTTTTAAATTCTGAAATTATTTCCTCACGAATTGACGGTTGAATTATTTTTTCAAATTCGTCAGGCAAAATTTCAATACGAGCATTTTTATCGTGAATCCTGACGCGAAATTGTTTAAAATTTTTACTTCTCAACAATTCTTCAGCACGTTCAATCATCGAAAGTTTTTCATCGGAAATAATTTCTCCGTAAACAAATCTAGATGCCAAACATGCAAAAGAAGGCTTGTCCCAAGTAGGCAGGTCTTTTTCTTTTGAAAGTTCGCGAATTTCATCTTTAAAAAGTTCAACTTGACGCAGAGGACTTTTAATTTGCAATTCTTCAAGTGCTTTCAATCCCGGTCTGTAATCTGCAAGATCGTCCATGTTTGAACCTTCAATTACATTTTCAATATTATTCTTCGCGGCAATTTCTTTTATTTTCGTGAACAAATTTTTTTTGCAGATATAACAGCGATTAATCGGATTTTTTGAAAAGCCTTCAATTTCGCTTGCATCAATGACGAAAATTATTTGACGAATATTTTCATTTCTGCAGAAATTTGTTGCCTCTTTCAATTCACGTTTAGGAAACCAATTTGCTGATGCCGTTATTGCAATCGCATTGTCTCCCAAAACGTCGTGAGTGGTTTTCAATAAATATGTTGAATCGACTCCGCTTGAATACGCAACCGCCACTTTTCCGAGTTCATTTAAATATTTTTTCAAATTTTCTTCTTTATTTTTCATTTTATTCACCTCAAAAATATTATATCAAAAAATCCCGCCTTAATCAAAATGATCGAGACGGAATTTTTTTATTAAAGTTTTAATCATTTGGAAGATTAGATATTTTCAAGAATTAATTTATAAAGTTCGCTGTCCTTTTCAATGCCGGTGAAATTTGTAACAGCTTTTTCAATGCCGTTTTCTTTGATATATGCTTGAATTTCAACGGCTTCGGGATCGCCTTCAAAATCAAATTTCAAAGCGGCGGCAATAACTTTTGCGAGAGCTTGAGGAGATTTTCCGCGTTCAATGAGTTGAGTTGCAGGAGATACGAGACGATCTTTTGCAGACAATTTTCTTTTCGGTCCGCGTGCAACTCTGGTTACTTCATCGCTGAGATAAGGATTTGAAAATCTTTTCTCTGCAGTTTTTACATAATCCCAATGAACTTTCGGATCAAAATTATATTTTTCAATGAGCAGAGTTCCTGTTTCATTCCAAACTTTTCTTGCGGCTTCAACAATTTCATTATCTTTCATTGCGGTGCTTATGTCTTTTATACCTTTTTGATATGCAAGATAAGCAATCGAGGCGTGACCAGTATTGACCGTGAAAAGTTTTCTTTCAATGTAAGCACTGAGATTGTCAACGATTGTCATGCCGTTAATTTTAGGACGTTCGCCGACTAATCCCCTTGAGTCAACGTCCCATTCCGAAAATTCTTCGACTTTAACGAGAAGTTTTTCATCATTTTTCTGTGCAGGAACAATTCTGTCAACAGCCGCGTCGGGAAATCCGATTAATTTATCAATTTTAGGTTTAATTTCATCGGCAAGATTTTCATAAACAAAATTTTTCAAAATCGTTGAACCGCCGACCATATTTTCACAGGCAATAATATTCAACGGCGTTTGATTTTTTTCAATTCGTTTTGTAAGTCCCTTTGCAATATTCGGAGCAATGAACTTTAAAATGTTCGGACCGATTGCAGTCGTTACAATGTCAGCCTCAACGATTGCTTCGAGAAGTTCATCAAGATTTATATCAGAATTAATCGCACTTACGTTATCGACTTGAATTTTATTTTCACGTCCAAAAATTTGCACGTTATATTTTTTCAAAGAATTAATATCATCGACGAGCGGAGCGGCAACGTCAACGAATGTAACATGATAACCTGCTTTACTGAGCAAAAGTCCGATAAAACCGCGTCCGATATTTCCTGCGCCGAAATGTACAGCCTTTTTCATTAAAATTTCCTCCTGTCAATTAACCTTTCGTGAACATATCAAATAAAACTTGAGGATCATTCGTCGTGTATGCTTTTTCCAAATCTTCGTCGGAATAATCCATTGTGATAGTAGCCAAATTTTGAATTATCGTGAGATGATCGTCACCTTTTCCTGCGATTCCGACAATTAATTTTGCAATATTTCCGTCTGCAAATTCTACGCCGTTTGGATATTGCATAACAACTATTCCGGTTTTCTTTACATGTTTTTTGACTGCATTTTCACCGTGAGGAATTGAAATACCTTTTCCGATGTAAGTTGAAATATCTCTTTCGCGTGCAAGCATTCCTTCAATGTAAGGTTCTTCAACGTAGCCGCTCTTGAATAACAATGTACCTGCCGCTTTGATTGCCTCTTCTTTCGTCACACTCTTCAATCCGACGACAACATTTTCTTTTAACAAAATTCCTTCTTTTAAATTAGAGCCTTGATTTTCTTCAGCATCGTTATCTGTTTCCTGTGCAGTAACTCCGCCGCCTTTAAGTCTTTCGCTGATTACGTCATAAACATTATTATTTGTAAAATCTTTGACGAAAATATGTTCTGCTTGAGGTGAATCGTCAATCGCACGTTGAGCAAGTTTTTCATGTGAAACGACTATTTGAGCATCTTTTGGAATATTTCCGATTGCGAAATTTTTAACGGTGATATTTTTGTAACCGTCTTTTTGTAATTTTTTTCTGAGAGCAGCAGCTCCGAGTGCAGATGAACCCATTCCTGCGTCACAAGCGTAAACGATAAATTTAATGTCTTTTCCTTCAACTTGTTTTTCAGTCGCAACACCTTTTGATGCCGCTTTCATTGCTTTCATGCTGGTTTGAGCCTCTGCGAGTGAATCTTCTTCGTCAGCTTTTGCGGTCGCCTTGATGAAAATTGATGCAACTGCGAATGAAACGCCGCCTGCAACTGCGATTCCGACGATATTTGCAAAGTAACCGCCGGGAGGAGTCATAGCCATAGCCGCAATGAATGATCCAGGAGCAGCCGGTGCAAGAAGTCCGCCGCCGAGAAGTGTCAAGGTAAATACTCCGCTGATACCGCCGGCAATGACTGCGAGAATTAAAGCCGGTTTCATCAAAACGTATGGAAAATA
>CAJOPN010000150.1 GCA_905236285.1 uncultured Selenomonadaceae bacterium
AACGGGCAACGAATATACGCAAGTCGGTTTGAATCTGAAATATATTCCCCGTGTTTATGCCGATAAAAATATTGCACGCGGCGGCGTGATTCTCGCCGATGCCGGACAAGATTTGCGGCAGAGTTATCTGACGGCAAAAAATGTTTTTGAACACGTCGCGCCCAGCACGATTAAATTTGTCCTTATCGGACTCGCGCCCGATGCTCTTCGTTACGACAATGCAAAAGATTTCATTTACTGCGCGAAAAATCTTCAATACCTTTTCGCGTTGAATTCAGTTGAAGAAAACGATAATGATCTTGTGCTGAAAAATTTTCTTGTCGACGACGTTAAAAATAATTTTTTGGCGGCGACTTCCGCGCAGGCTGATTTAAATTTCGACGCGATAAAAGATGCGCAAAATCCCGGTCTTTCGGCGCAGTCAATTATTGAATGGGAAGGGAATATAAAATATCCTTCGACGGACGCGGTCGAAAAAAATATTAAGATTTTAAAAGATTATATCGAGCTCTGCCTTGCCAACGGCGCAAAACCTGTCGCGGTAATTTTTCCCTTCGCGCCGAACGTGAGAAAAATTTATGATAAAAAAATTCTCGGCAGTCTTCGCGAGGAACTTCGCAAGCTGGAGAAAAGTCACGATTTCTTTTCCATTGATTGGTACGATCATTTGAGTTACGATTCTTTTTATGACATGACTCATTTAAATTCAAAGGGAGCAATGTTCGTAAATTCTCTGATCTCTTTGAAACTTTACAGGAAAAAACTTTTGCCGATTGAAACTTTTTGCGAAATGCCTTATACGTATTTTAATCATCTGTCTTGGACGGCGGCTAAAGGCGAATACAACGATTTGATGAAAAATGTTTTTAACACAACGGCGAAAGGGATTCGGCATAAAGACAAAGTTAAAATCGGCTTTGTGACTTATGACACTTCGATTTGGTGCGGCGATGATTTATACAATCTTTTTGCGCAGGATAAAAGATTTGAGACAACGATTTTTCTTTGTCTGCGAACGGATAAATCTGAGGAAGAACTTATTCAAAAAGATTTTTGGCACGGCGTCGAACAATTTAAATCACGCGGCTTAAATGTCGTCGCGATTGACAAGCCCGATCTCGATTTTCCGCCGCAAGATGTACTTATTTTTATGACGCCTTACTTCGGAGTTTTGCCGTCTGTTTTGGGTTTTGAACAAGTAACGGCAAAAACTTTGGTTATTTATGTTCCTTACGCTATCAGCATTGCGAATTTCAATCTTTACAACTACGAAATTTTTCATGTTTGTTGGAAAGCATTTTTCGCGGCGACAGTTGATCTCAAGACTTACGAAAAGAAATGCAGTATCGGAGCTCCTTACGCCATTTTGAGCGGCTACCCGAAGATGGACATTTTCTTTAAACACGATTCGCAATTTCGTTTTGGTTGGAAGATGATGCGTCCGAAGGCGAAAAGAATTATTTGGGCTCCGCATTGGACGATAAACGGCGGCGTCAACATTGCGACTTTCCAATACAACTATAAATTCATGTACGAATTTGCGAAGGCGCATCCCGAAACTTCTTGGGTTGTAAAGCCGCATCCAAATTTGTTTTTCTCGGCAGTCAAGGAAAATATTTTTCCGACGGTTGAGGCGTTCAAAGAATATCTGCAGCAATGGGAAGATTTGCCCAATGCAAAAGTTCACACGGGAGCTTATTATCAAGATATTTTCGCCACTTCGGACGGCATGATTCACGATTGCAGTTCGTTTATCGCGGAGTATCAATATGTGAACAAGCCGATGATTTATTTGAATCTTGACATGCAAAAATTTAACGAATTGGGAAATGAAATTTTGAAGGCGTCTTATCTTGTTGACGGAAAAGATTTGGAGGCGGTCGCCGAGACAATGCAGGAAGTTTTTATCGAAGGCAACGACTACAAAGCCGCCGAGCGCAGGGAAGTTTTCAAAAAATATCTTTACTACACCGAATACACGGGCATGTTGGCGAGCAATTTTATTTACAAAAACATTGCCGACGAGTTGAGTAAAGAATAATTGTTTGCTCCGCGAGTTTCGATTAATCATTGAAAAAAATTTTTTGATCTGATATACTTCGCCCGATTAAGGCGAATTTTTTTTGTAATTTTTGGAGGCGATGTTGTGGAAAAAATAAATGTCGTGCCGATTGCTTTTAACAAGGAGTTTTTGGAAAGTGCCATAAAAAATTTGAAGCTCGACAGCGTGAATTTGGAAGCAATATTTATGGACAACAGCAACAAGAAAAATTTTTCGGTCGGCGACAAACAAATTCCATTCAATTCGTTTTCTGGTATTCATAAGCAAGTGAAGGAATACGAAGATTTTGTTTGGTTGATAAACGGTTACTTAAGCGGCATCAACGATATTGGCAAGATGAAAAATTTTTTAATGACGCTCAACATACCTGAAAAAAATATCGTCAACTTTGAA
>CAJOPN010000151.1 GCA_905236285.1 uncultured Selenomonadaceae bacterium
AAATGAAAATGAAAAATTTGAAATTAGCAAAAAATCTATTTTAAATGAAATAAATAATATGGCAGCTTCAAATTCAAAGGTCCATAAAAAACACGAAAATTTAATTAAATGTCTCGATGATGAAATGAAAAATTTAAATGATTTGATTATATTTTGTATTGCAATGAAATATATTGTTGCACCGATAAATCAAGCATTAAAAACAATTCCTTCAAGTGATTATGAATTTTCAGCGAGAACAGCGAAAAATATTTTAGATACCTATGGGCAACAAAAAGCCGGTCTAGTTATAAACGTTTGGGATAATCTTGGAATTAGAGGTTGTTTGAATGCTGAACGTGCGGCTATCGTTGAAACATTTACAAAACTCATTGATAACATATCAAATTTAAATATTCAACATGATAATGACAGCATTTGTTCAAGAATTTGAAAGACGTGCCGGTCAAAAGAGAAAAGCTCGTGGCGGTCATTCACTTGAATCAGTATTAAATTTTTTGTTTGACTATTATAAGTTAAAATCTTCAGAGAAACCATTTCATTTCGATCAAGATATTGAAGTTGACAAATGGTTTAAATGTAAAGATGGCTGGAGCGTAGGAATAAGTTGCAAAAGAACTCTTCGAGAAAGATGGAAACAATTATCACAAGCTGATCGAGGTACATTGTCGCATTTTAAAATAAAAGAAATTTGGCATATAATAACTTTTGACAGCGATTTATCAGATGATAAAATAGTTCGTCTAGGTGAGCAAAGTCATATATTTTATCTTTTTGATGAAAGTCCAGTTTATTCAAGATGTATTGAACATAAAGGAATGAAATCATATGTCCGATCGTTATCGAATTTAATTGAAGATATAATAAAACTTTCAAAATAAAATTGGAGGAGAATAAATGCCCAGATTATTTGGAACAGACGGAGTGAGAGGAAAGGCGAATGCACAATTAACGCCGGAACTTGCTTATAAACTCGGAAGAGCCGCAACAATTTATTTCGGAGAAGAAACTGAGCAAACGCCGAAAATTTTAATCGGACGAGATACAAGAGTTTCAGGAGAAATGTTGGAGGCGGCACTCGTCGCAGGAATCAGCAGCGCAGGAGGACGTGCAATAATCGCAGGAATTATTCCAACTCCGGCAGTTGCATATCTTGCAAAAAAGCTTGAAACCAAAGCCGGAATAGTAATTTCAGCGTCGCACAATCCTTTTTACGACAACGGAATTAAATTTTTCGGCGGCGATGGTTACAAATTGCCTGACGCGGTTGAAGATGAAATTGAAACGATCGTCAAAAAAATTGAAACTGATGATAATTTTGCACGTCCGACAGGTGAAAAACTTTGTCATGTTGAACATCGTCACAATCTTTTGGAGGATTATATAAATTTTGTACTGCAGACGACTGATCAAAAATTTGACGGAATGAAAATTGTTTTGGATTGTGCAAACGGTGCTGCTTATGAGGCAATGCCGGAAATTTTGAAAAAACTCGGAGCGGATTTAATTACATACGGAACAAATCCGAACGGAATAAACATCAATGACAAATGCGGCTCAACTCACATCGACAATCTTCAAAAAATGGTAATTGAAAATCACGCCGATATTGGAATTGCTCACGACGGCGATGCTGATAGATGTCTTTGCGTCGATGAAAAAGGAAAAATTATTGACGGCGATCATATTTTGGTAATCTGTGCAACCGAAATGATGAAAAATAAAACTTTGCCGAATAATACAGTTGTTACAACGGTTATGGCTAATATCGGATTTCGCCGCGCAATTCAAAATCTCGGCGGGAAAATTGAAATTACGAAAGTCGGTGACAGATACGTTCTCGAAAATATGCTTAAAAACGGTTACACATTAGGCGGCGAACAATCGGGACATATAATTTTCACGGAACATTCAACAACCGGCGACGGTCTGATAACGGCATTGCAAGTTATTTCCGCAATCAAACGCACAAATAAAAAAGCCTCCGAACTTAATTCTTTAATGACGACTTATCCGCAGGTTTTGTTTAATGTTCGCGTCAAAGATAAAACTGCTTATGAAAAAGAAGAAATTCAAAAATTAATTAAATTGGCGGCTGATGAACTCGGTGAGGACGGCAGAATTTTGGTAAGAGCATCGGGAACCGAACCTTTAATAAGAGTTATGGCTGAAGGTCCTAATAAAAAGCAGCTTGAAAATATCTGCAGAAATATTATAAGTGCAATCGAAAAAATAAATAATTAAAAAAAATTCCCTTGAAGGCGATTTTGAAACCTCAAGGGATTTTCATTTTTAAAATAAACTTCGCAGAGAAAATTTTTTAAGCAAGGTCATCGCCGCCGCCAACATAATCTTGAAGTGCGAGACTGTAAACGAGTCTGCGATCTCGCATAAATGAAAGCACGCGCAAAAGTTCCCAAGCCGTATCCAAACTTGTCAGGCACGCAATTCCATGTTCAACTGTCGCTCTTCTTATTCTGAATCCGTCTTTTGCAATATGTTTTCCCTGCGTCAATGTATTTATTACCATGTGAATTTTGCCGAGTTTAATCATTTGAATTATATCAGTAGATCTTTCGTGAACTTTGCCGACTATTTCCGCATCAATTCCTACTGAACGAATCGCCTTTGCAGTTCCTTCAGTCGCAACTATATTAAATCCGAGTTCTGCATAAGCCTTTGCGAGCTGTTTCAATTCTTCTTTATCCTTGTCGGCAACCGTGAAAAGTATACTGCCATTAAGAGGAATATTCATACCTGCGCCGGTGATTGCCTTGTAAAGTGCTCTGGCGTAATGATAATCTATTCCCATCACTTCACCTGTCGATTTCATTTCAGGACCGAGTGAAATATCAACGTCCTGCATTTTGGCAAAGCTGAAAACGGGAGCTTTAACTGCAACATAAGGTTTAGGCTCAATCAATCCGCTGAAATAGCCAAGTTCTTTTAATGAATGTCCAAGTGCAACTCTCGTAGCTACGTTTACCATTTGAATATTTGTAACTTTGCTCAAAAACGGAACGGTTCGACTTGAACGCGGATTGACTTCTATAACGTAAACTTTGCCTTCGGCTATTACGTATTGAATATTTAAAAGTCCTTTAATGTGCAGAGCGGTTGCAAGTCGTTTAGTATAATCGGTAATTGTATAAATAATTTTCGCCGGCAATGTTTGAGGAGGATAAACTGCTATTGAATCGCCGCTGTGAACTCCTGCGCGTTCGACATGTTCCATTATTCCCGGTATCACGACATCAACGCCGTCTGAAATTGCATCAACTTCGACTTCAGTCCCCTGCATATATCGATCGACCAAAACGGGATGATCCGGTGTAACTTTAACTGCACGGCTCATATAATCTTTTAATTCGTCTTCATTGTAAACTATTTCCATTGCACGACCGCCCAAAACGTATGACGGACGAACCATTACGGGATAACCGATTTCAGCCGCTCCGTTTATCGCGCCTTCGAGATTTATAACCGAAATTCCTTTTGGTCTCGGAATCTGCGTTTCAGTTAAAACTTCGTCGAATCTTTCACGATCTTCAGCTCTGTCTATATTGTCAACGCTCGTTCCGAAAATTTTAACTCCCGCCTCTGCCAAACTCGCCGCAAGATTTATTGCAGTCTGACCGCCGAATTGAACTATTACGCCTTCTGGTTTTTCCTTGTCAATTATATTTAATACATCTTCAGTCGTCAGCGGTTCGAAATATAATCTGTCGGAAATATCAAAATCTGTTGAAACCGTTTCGGGATTGTTATTTATAATTATTGCCTCTATTCCCATTTCACGTAGTGCCCAAACTGAATGAACCGAGCAATAATCAAACTCCACTCCCTGCCCTATTCTGATTGGTCCGCTACCCAATACAATGACTTTTCTTTTGTCGCTTACTTCTACTTCATCAACTTCAGCTCTGTAAGTTGAATAATAATAAGGTGTCATTGCCTCAAATTCAGCCGCGCATGTGTCAACCATTTTATACATCGGCAAAATATTTTGCTGCAATCTCATTGAACGAACTGCATCAACTGATTTTTTTGTAATTTCGGCAATAGATTTATCTGAAAGTCCGACGTATTTCGCCTGACGCAACATTTTCGGTGTCAAGTCTTCTTTTTCCATTTTTGTTTCAATATCGGCTATTGCTTTAATCTTATACAAGAACCAGCGATCAATTTTTGTAATCTCATAAATTTCGTCAACTGTTGCAATTCTTCTTCTGAATGCTTCAGCTATGACAAAAATTCTGTCGTCGTTTACTCTTTTCAATCGTCTGCGTACTTTTTCATCGTCCCAATCGTCAGTTTTATTCAAATGCAGTCTGTTGACACCGATTTCCAATGAACGAACCGCTTTCAACAATGCTCCTTCAAAACTTCGATCGATACTCATAACTTCGCCTGTTGCTTTCATCTGAGTACCGAGCGTTTTATCTGCGTAAACAAATTTATCAAAAGGAAATCTCGGAATTTTTACGACGCAATAATCAAGCGACGGTTCAAAACATGCTTTCGTTTTATGAGTGACTGCGTTATCAATTTCATCAAGTGTGTAACCGACTGCAATTTTCGCCGATACTTTTGCAATAGGATAACCTGTTGCCTTTGAGGCGAGTGCCGAACTTCGACTGACACGAGGATTTACTTCAATAACGTAATATCTTTGTGAATTTGGATCGAGTGCAAATTGAGCATTACAGCCGCCTTCAATTCCGAGCGCACGAATTATTTTTAATGATGCCGCACGCAGCATTTGATATTCGTGATCAGTCAATGTTTGTGAAGGTGCAACGACTATTGAATCACCTGTATGCACTCCGACGGGATCTATATTTTCCATGTTGCAAACGGTTATACAGTTATCATGTCCGTCGCGCATGACTTCATATTCTATTTCTTTCCAGCCAGCTACCGATCTTTCAATCAAAACTTGACCTATCATTGAATATTTTAAGCCTTTGATGACGATTTCAATTAATTCTTCTTCATTTTCCGCAATTCCGCCGCCTGTTCCGCCTAATGTGTATGCAGGTCTTACGATTATCGGATAACCTATTTCATTTGCAAAATCGACTGCTCCGTGAACATCTTCAACTATCGCCGATTCGGGAATCGGTTCACCTATTTTTTGCATTGTCTCTTTGAATAATTCGCGATCTTCAGCCTTTTTAATTGCGTCAAGAGGTGTTCCCAAAAGTTCGACATTATATTTTTCAAGTGCTCCGCTCTGTGCAAGCTGTACTGCAAGATTTAATCCGGCTTGACCTCCAAGTGTTGCAAGCAATCCGTCGGGACGTTCTTTTTCTATTATCGCAGTCAAAAAATCCACCGTCAACGGTTCAATATAAACTCTGTCGGCGATGTGTGCATCTGTCATTATCGTTGCAGGATTTGAATTTACCAAAACTACTTTTAAACCTTCCTCTTTGAGTGAGCGACAGGCTTGACTTCCTGCATAATCAAATTCGGCGGCTTGTCCTATTATTATCGGTCCGCTGCCTATTACCATTACTTTTTTTAAATTCTTTTTTTTCGGCACCAATCTTGCCTCCTGTCTCTAAATTATTTTTTCATCATCTCAAGAAATTCATCAAACAAATACAAATTGTCATTCGGACCCGGTGACGCTTCGGGATGATATTGCACGGAATAAATCGGCAATCTTTTATGTCTCAAGCCTTCAACTGTTCCGTCATTGACTGATATATAAGTTACTTCCACAGGCAATTTTCTCAATGATCTTTCATCAACTGCATATCCGTGATTTTGACTGGAAATATAAACGCGGCCCGTTTTAAGATTTTTGACAGGCTGATTTGAACCGCGATGTCCGAATTTTAATTTGTAAGTATCCGCTCCGAGTGCAAGTGCTATTAATTGATGTCCGAGACATATCCCGAATATCGGTTTTTTTCCGATTAATTTTTTTATTTCATTTACAACGTCAGGTAAGTCTTTCGGATCGCCGGGACCGTTTGATAAAAATATTCCGTCAGGTTTCATTTCTAAAATATCTTCGGCAGGAGTTGAGGCAGGTACAACCGTTAATTTACATCCCAATTTTTGAAGTGAATCGAGAATATTTAATTTAACTCCGAAATCCATTGCAACTACAAACGGCGCATCGTCATTTTCAGATTCAAGCGTGTATGTGTCGCTGGTAGTAACTTCAGATACAACGTCCGTTCTTAATGGAAGTGCCATCATTTCGTCTATCGTTGACTGACTTGTGTATTCCGAAACAATTACTCCCTTCATCGTTCCGATCGATCTGATTTTTCTCGTTACTGCTCTTGTGTCAACATCAAAAAGGCAGGGAATTTTATTCATTGAAAGATAATCTATCAATGATTGTTCCATAGAACTTGAGCTTGCATTGTCGCAAAGTTCGCCGATTACCAAGCCGCCAACAAATGATTTGTATGACTGATTAAAAATTTTTGCCGTGCCGTAATTGCCTATGAGCGGATATGTCAACGTGACTATCTGACGACAATATGAAGGATCGGTTAAAATTTCCTGATAACCTGTCATTCCCGTATTAAATACAACTTCGCCTATTGCCGTTTGGTTTGCTCCGCCGAAAATTTGACCGCGAAAAATAGTTCCGTCCTCAAGTATAAGTTTTCCTTTCAAAATTTCATCTCCTCATTAATAACGCTGTTTGCTTGCCGAATCGTCTCTTGTCGGTGCAGTAAATACTTCCGTAGACTCCGATTCAAAATTGTTTCTCGTTTCATAATTTGTATTTGTATCAGATTCCGAATAATTTATGTCGTCATTCGGATTGGAAAGATTTTCATGCTGCGATGATTCAGAATTTTTTTGTTCCGAATTGCCTTCACGCGAAAATATTTCTTGAGGTTCTTCATTTACTGCCGCTCTTGATGAAGATACCGTTGAAACTTCAGGGTGTCCGACCATTCCTCTTGAGATCGTCAAGTCAATCGTCTGACCTCGATATATTTTTGTTCCTGCCGCAGGATCATGTGAAAGGACTGTTCCGGGTTCTTCATCAGCATATTTTTCATAGATTGAACCCAAATTTAAACCGACTTTTTGAATTTTTTCTACTGCCGCCGATTTATTTAAGCCTGCAAGATCGGGCATATCCAATTCTTCGCCGCCTTTGCTGACGTAAATTGTCACCAATCTTTCACTTTTGACGGTTTTACCGGGATCGGGGTCTTGTGAGACGACTTGTCCCGGAGGTACATTTGCATCATAAGTTTCTGCGACATTCACTCTTAATTTTCCGTCTTCCAAAATTTGCCTCGCAAGTGCCAGTTGCTTGCCGACAACTTCAGGAACCGTTACTTCTTCCTGTTTGCCGAAACTTCCGAACGCTATTATTGAACCGACTCCGAATCCGATTAAAAGCACAAAAATCAGCCCTGCCATAAACAATTTTGACTTGAAAAAAGATTGTTTCATTGAAGAGCCGTTTGCATTTCTGTTATTCATTTGATTCGGTCTCGGTATGTTGCGGCGCGGCGGAATTGGTGTTTCAACTTTTTGCAGAACTTGAGTTGCATCGGGATCTACTTGCTTGCTCACTCCCAAAGTTTTTTCGACGCTTTCCAATTCCTGCACAAGCTCAAAACTTGAAGGTCTCATGTCGGGATTTTTATTCATTGCTCTCATCACGATTGCCTCAAGCATCGGCGGAATATCTGCGCGATAAGTACTCGGCGGCACAGGTTCTTCTTCCACATGTTTCATTGCAATGCTTACGGGATTATCGGCATTAAAAGGCAAATGATTCGTCAACATTTCATAAAGCACAATTCCCAATGAATAAACGTCAGATTTTGGAGTTATTCCCGCTCCTCTCGCCTGCTCAGGTGAAAAATAATGTACACTTCCTATTATACTGCCGCTGTATGTCATCGTCGATTCGGTAACTGCTCTTGCTATTCCGAAATCTGCAATTTTTGCGCGATTATCGAATGTCATTAAAATATTATGCGGCTTAACATCACAATGAACAATATTATTTGCATGTGCGTGTGCCAATCCGTCTGCTATGTCTTTCGCAATATGTACGGCTGTTGAAATATCCAGCGGTGCCTCCGTTTGAATTTTTCTTTTGAGCGTTGAACCGGGTACATACTCCATAACAATATAATGATCTTCAAAATCTACTCCGACATCATAAATATTTACAATATTCGGATGAGCCATACAAGCCGCCGCTTTTGCCTCACGCTGAAATTTTTCTATGAATTCAATATCATTTTTGTAATCGGCATGAAGTATTTTAACTGCAACCGTTCGATCCAATAAATTATCGTGTGCCCTGTATACTTCTGCCATGCCGCCGTTTCCTATGCGTTCCTCAAGTTCGTATCTTCCGCCGAGAGTACGCTTTATCATGTAATTCACTCTCTCAAATTGAAAAGTTTTATTAATACTCATAATGAATTAGTTTATCATATCGCAAAAATCATTGCAAGCAAATTTTTAAATCAGAATTTGTGCTGAATCCATTTCAATTATCCAAAAGCCTTTTATTTTTAATTCCGTCGAAAGATCGGCTGCTGTTCCGTCAAAATTAACATCAATTTCTGCTCCGCTTTCATTGACGTATCTTATAAATGTATCGTTGATTCCTTTTATATTTTTG
>CAJOPN010000152.1 GCA_905236285.1 uncultured Selenomonadaceae bacterium
ACATATTCAAATGCCCATGAAATTCTTGAGGCAATATGATCTTTACAACCCATATCAACTTCTGCAAAATTCGTATAAAGTTCACAGTCCCAATCAACCAATTTACAAATGTCTCTGCATTGCTGAACTTTTTCAATATCATCAGGTCTGTCGGGACGAGGTCCTTCAACTGCAATGAAAAGTTTCGGAGGTTTTATCTGACGAATTTTTTTGAAAACTTGAATTGCATAATGCGGACGATTGAACATAAAAAATAATATCGGCGTTTTCATTACAAAATTTTCTAACATTAAAATCACCTGTCTTTAAAATCAACCTGCGTCATTCGTCGTCTGAGGCATTTCTTCAAGCGTAAGTTCAATTTCACTTTCTGAGCCGTTGCGTTCCAATTTTAATTTTATTTTGTCTCCAACCTTGTGAGAAGCAACTTCATTTCTTACTTCGCTGACTGAATTAACTTCTTTTCCGTCAATCGAAAGAATTACATCGCCGCGTTCAAGTCCTGATCTTCCTGCCGGCGAATCCAATCTTACTTGGAAAACATAAACGCCTTTATCAATCGTAAGTTGATAACCGTATCTTGCGGCAGTCGGCTTATCGAAAATTGTCACGCCGAGATAAGGTCTTGCAACATATCCTTTTTCAAGCAGCTCATTGACGATTGTCTGAACGGTATTAATTGGAATTGCAAAGCCCATTCCTTCAACTCCGTCCGCAGATAATTTCGCTGAATTGATCGCAATAATTTCTCCGTCTGCATTAACCAAAGCTCCGCCTGAATTTCCCGGACTGATTGCTGCGTCGGTCTGAAACAATGTCACACGTCTGTCACTCAATTCAAGCGTTCGATTAAGTGCGCTTATTACTCCGACTGTAACCGAGCCTTGAAATTCAAGTCCCATGGGATTTCCGATTGCGATTGCAGGTTCACCGACAACAACTTCATCCGAATTGCCGAATGTTGCCGTCGGAAGATCTTTTGCATCAATTTTTACGACTGCAATATCTGTCATATCATCTGCGCCGACAAGTTCGCCGTTGACAGTTCGACCGTCCGCCAATGATACAATTAATTCTCTTGCGCCTTCGATGACATGATTATTCGTAACAATGTATCCGTCAGATTTAAAAATTACTCCACTGCCTACTCCCGTGCTTTCAATTCTGCGATTAAAAACATCTCGTGCAACTGCTTTGTTCGTAATTCCTACAACTGTCGGTCCGACTGACTGCGCTACTCTTACTGCCGGTGTATCTCTCGCCGCAGATAATTTTGTTGATGCTTGTGCAGAATTATTTTCGGCTTTTAAATTTTTTACATTTCCTTTTACTGCCGACTGCGAATTTTGATTTTGTTCGGCATTTGAATTTGTATCTTCATCAATCGGATTGCCTGCAATATCATTACAACCTGTTACTGCTATGCTCATTGCAATTAACGCGGCTGTCAAAAATTTTTTGTTCAGTTTCAAATTTTTTCACTCCTCTTTTAAAAAAATTTTCTTTCGACAATTAATAATAAATTCCTGCAATGTTTGACATTTTTATTTTTTAATGCTAAACTGTTCAATTAAAAAATACGAAGGAGAAAAAAATTTTTATGTCAGAAGAAAAAAATGATAAAAAATTTTCCGTTTGGAGTACTTATTCGGACGAAGACAAAAAAAATCTTGAAAATTTAAATGCAGGTTACATTAATTTTTTGAGTAAATGCAAGACTGAACGCGAATCAGTCAATGAAACAATTCGTTTGGCTCGCGAACACGGTTATAAATCTCTTGATGAATTTCAATCAATCAAAGCCGGCGATAAAATTTTTTCTGTCTGCATGAATAAATCAATCGTTCTTTTCAATATCGGAACTGAACCGATTGAACGCGGAATGAAAATTCTCGGTGCTCACATTGATACCTGCCGCCTCGATCTTAAACAAAATCCTCTTTATGAAGACGGAGGTTTTGCTCTCTTTGATACTCATTATTACGGCGGAATTAAAAAATATCAATGGGTTACTCTTCCTTTGGCAATGCACGGAGTGGTCATAAAAAAAGATGGCTCGACAATCAACATCAATATCGGCGAAAATGAAAATGATCCCGTCTTCTGCGTAACCGATTTATTGATTCATCTTTCTCAGGAACAAATGGAGAAAAAAGCAACGAAAGTTATTGAAGGCGAAAATCTCGATATACTGATTGGAAATTATCCGCTCAAGGACGGCGACAAAGAATCAGTAAAAGAAGGAATTAAAAAAATTCTCAAAGACAATTACAACATTGATGAAGAAGATTTTTTAAGTGCCGAAATTGCGCTTGTTCCTGCAGGTCGTGCGCGTGAACTCGGTCTTGATCGTTCGATGATTCTCGGCTATGGTCAAGATGATCGAGTTTGTTCTTATACTTCACTCATTGCTATGCTTGAATCAAATCAAACTCCGCAAAGAACAAATTGCTGTCTTCTTGTCGATAAAGAAGAAATTGGAAGTTACGGCGCAACAGGTATGCAGTCACAATTTTTTGAAAATATGCTCGCCGAAATTTTGGATCGCGCGGGACAATATTCCGAACTTGCATTGCGTCGCTCTCTTCAAAATTCTGTTATGCTTTCTTCTGATGTTTCAAGTGCTTTTGATCCTCTTTACGCTTCTGCTTATGACAAAAAAAATGTCGCCTATCTCGGTAAAGGAATGGTTTTCAATAAATTTACAGGTTCAAGAGGAAAATCGGGAAGTTCAGAGGCAAATGCAGAATATGTTGCCAAATTAAGAAATGCTCTCGATAAAAATAATGTACATTATCAATTCAGCGAACTTGGAAAAGTTGATCTCGGAGGCGGCGGAACGATTGCTTACATGATGGCGAAATATGCAATGAATGTTATTGATTCGGGCGTTGCAGTCCTTTCAATGCATGCTCCTTTCGAGGCAACTTCAAAAATTGATGTGTACGAAACGAAAAAAGGTTATTCGGCATTTTTGGCTGAAATGTGAGGTATCATTATGAATAATTTGCTCGAACTTATGACGAATCGACGCAGCGTCAGAAAATATTCTCAAGAACAAGTTACTGACGAACAAATTAAAAAAATTATTACTGCGGCTCTTCTCGGACCTTCGGGACATTCAAAATATCCTTGTGAATTCATTGTTGTAAAAAATCGTGAGACACTTGAAAAAATGTCACATTGCCGCGTCGGAGTTGCAAAAATGTTAAGCAATGCAAGCTGTGCAATCGTAACAATCGCCGATCGTGATAAATCGGATACTTTTATTGAGGACTCTGCAATTTCAATGATGAATATGCACTTAATGGCGGCTGAACTCGGACTTGGAAGCTGCTGGATTCAATTACGTATTCGTCAGGCTGAAGACGATCGTGACTCAGAAATTTTTGTTCGCGATCTCTTAAATATTCCCGATAATTATCTTTGCCAAGCTGTTCTTTCAATCGGCAATCTTGAAAAATCTCCAAAACCTCACGATCTCGAAAAACTTCATTACGATAAAATTCATTCGGAGAAATTTTAATGCTTGATTTTTTTAAATTAATTTTTCATCTTGAATTTTTCATTGTTCCGATTTCGGCAGGCTTTCTTTCTTACGCATATATAAACGGCAAAAAATCCAAAAAGAAATTTTTGAGACTATTAATCATAAGTACGGGAATGCTGATAATCTCATTCATCGGTATTTATGTAAATTCACCGCCTGAAATTCGCGAATCAATGAGAGATAATTTTGTTCAGTCAATTTCGTTCGAGGAGTGATTTTTTTGTCGGATAAAATTGTTCTTGAAAATATGAAATATTTCGGTCATCTCGGCTGTACTCCGGAAGAACGTTCAACGCCTCAGCTTTTGATTGTCGATGCCGAATTGTTTTTAAATCTCAAAATCTCCGGCGAATCGGACAATCTTGATGATACGGTCAATTATGTTCAAATCAGAAATTTAATTCAAAATATAATCGAAAACACCACAAAAAATTTAATTGAATCACTCGCTGAAAATATCGCTCAATCCGTTTTAAAAAATTTTCCTCTCATTGACTCGATAAAATTAAAAATTTTTAAACCGTTGTCCGATGCCGCCGTTCAAATTGAAAGATACAGGTGATTTTATGGATGCCGATCTCAAAGATTCTTTAAAAAATTTTCTCGCAAATTCCGCCGCTAAATGTAAAATTCTCGTCGTCGGCGATGTGATGCTTGATACTTATTATTTCGGTGAAGTTTCTCGTATTTCGCCTGAGGCTCCCGTTCCGATTAATCACGTCTTGAAAACAAAAAATACTCTCGGCGGTGCGTCAAATGTTGCTCACAATCTCGCTCTTCTCGGTGCTCATACTTCTATAGCCGGTTATATCGGTGACGATCATCACGGTCAGGCTCTCGTTGATTTGCTCCTCGCTCGCGGCATTGATTATTTCGATCTGGTTCATACCTCAAAACCAACTACCGCAAAAATTCGTGTCATCGGCGGTCATCAACAAATGCTGCGTCTTGATTTTGAAGATGTTACTCCTTTTGTCGGCATTGAATCTGATAAACTAATTCAAAATATTTCAAAGCAAATTGATGAACCCGAAAGCCTCAATGCAATTATTATTTCAGATTACGGCAAAGGTGCTTGTACTCTTGAAACTTGTCAACGTATCATTAAAATTTGCCAATCAAAAAAAATTCCTGTCCTGGTCGATCCAAAAGGCAGTAATTGGCAAAAATATTCAGGCGCAGATTTCATCACTCCGAATCTCAAAGAATTAAACGACGTGCTTGAAAATCCCATTCAAAATGTTGACAGTCAAATTGAAGTCGCCGCTCGTTACGTCTGCAAAAAGTTTAACATTAAAAATATTATTGTCACTCGATCCGATAAAGGTCTTTCAATCATTCAACGCGATAAAATTTCTCATATAAAAGCTCGTGCTCAAGAAGTTTTTGATGTCTCGGGCGCAGGCGATACGGTAATTGCAACTTTTTCTCTCGCTTATGCAGGAGGAATTGATCCGCAAATCGCCGCTTATCTTGCAAATCTTGCCGCAGGTGTCGTTGTCGCCAAAATCGGTACTTATGCCGTCTCTCGTGATGAACTTCTTCAGGCTTTACAATAAAAATTTTTTAACGGAGTGATGAATATGGCATTTTTCTATCAAGAACCTTCTCATACTTTCGGCGAATATCTTCTTGTACCTGGTTATTCTTCCGTCGATTGTATTCCTTCAAATGTTAATCTCAAAACGCCGCTTGTAAAATTCAAACGCGGTGAAGAAGCAAAACTTTTTATCAATATCCCCATGACCTCTGCCATTATGCAGGCCGTCTCCAACGATTCAATGGCTATTGCTCTCGCTAAGGAAGGCGGTATTTCTTTTATCTACGGTTCGCAGTCAGTCAAGGAACAGGCTCAAATGGTTGCCAAAGTCAAAAATTATAAGTCGGGTTTTGTTTCAAGTGATTCAAATATTAAACCGACAACAACATTAAAAGAAATTCTTGCCTTGCTTGATGAAACGGGACATTCAACAATGGCAGTCACCGATGACGGAAAACCGACAGGCAAACTTTTGGGAATAGTTACAAGCCGCGATTATAGAATCAGTCGAATGAGTGGAGATGAACCGGCAAAAGATTTTATGACTCCTTTCGACAAATTAGTTTATGCCGATGCCGATTCAACTTCTTTGACTATGGCGAATGATTTAATCTGGCAGCACAAATTAAATATGCTGCCGTTGATTGACAAAAAACAGCGTCTTCGTTACATGGTTTTCAGAAAAGATTACACGGACAACAAAATAAATCCGCTTGAACTTACGGACAAGAAAAAAAGTTATATAGTCGGAGCGGGAATCAATACGCGAGATTATGCCGAGAGAGTTCCCGCACTTTTAAAAGCCGGCGCAGATTGTCTTTGTATTGATTCGTCCGAAGGTTTTTCAGAATGGCAGAAAATTACTCTCGAATATATTCATAAAAATTTCGGCGATGATGTAAAAGTCGGCGCAGGAAATGTTGTTGACGCTGAAGGTTTTAAATTTTTGGCAGATGCCGGAGCGGATTTCGTAAAAGTCGGAATAGGCGGCGGTTCGATTTGTATCACACGCGAAACGAAAGGTATCGGACGTGGACAGGCTACGGCAATTATTGATGTATGCAATGCTCGCGACGAATATTTTAAAGAAACCGGCGTTTATATTCCGATTTGTTCCGACGGCGGAATAGTTCAAGATTATCATATGACTTTGGCTCTTGCAATGGGAGCAGATTTTTTAATGCTCGGCAGATATTTTTCAAGATTTGACGAATCACCGAGCGCAAAAGTTATGATTAATGGAACTTATTACAAAGAGTATTGGGGTGAAGGCTCGAATCGTGCGAGGAATTGGCAGCGTTACGATCTCGGCGGAGCACAAAAATTATCTTTTGAAGAAGGCGTTGATTCTTATGTTCCTTATGCCGGTTCGCTCCATGACAACATCAATATTTCACTTTCAAAAATTCGTTCGACAATGTGCAACTGCGGAGCAATAAATCTTCCCGAACTTCGCAAAAAAGCAAAAATTACTCTCGTTTCGGCGACTTCGATTGTTGAAGGCGGTTCGCATGATGTAATTTTGCGCGATCAATTTTCGAGGACTTAACAAAAATATTTTATCACGTCA
>CAJOPN010000153.1 GCA_905236285.1 uncultured Selenomonadaceae bacterium
GGTAAAGAATTTATCAGAAAAAACGAAAAATATTTGGTCGTTATGATTTTCGGAGCAGTCAAAGCCGGGAAAAGTACGCTCGGAAATTTCTTTGCAGGAAAAAAATTTGTCAATGCACCTTTCGACAATCCTTATAAAAAAATTCCAAAACCAAAATTTGAAATAGAGGAAGGCGGACGAGAAAGCGGCGGAATAGAAAAAGATGAAAGCGGAGATCAATGGTTTGCAGAAGGTTACATTGACACGACGGGAGCAATTCAATATTTTACATTGAGCGGACTTCGCTGGATTGATTCACCTGGAACGGGTGCAGTAAAAAAATCCGGCGACAAAAAAGATATGACTAAACTCGTTGAAGAATACATTTCTTATACGGATATGTGCATTTTTTTGATGAACAGTTCAGAGCCGGGTCTTCAAGATGATATGCGTTACATGCAAAAATTAAGCCGCGAAGGTCAAGAGGCATTGATTGTAATAACAAAATCAGATTTTCGTGATGAAGATTTCATTGACGGAAAATTAATAAGTGTCCTCTCGCCTAAATCTGTCGCCGATCGAAAATTGCAGGAAGATGATATTTGCAAACGAGTCAAAGAAAATTATCCCGACATTGATGAAAATAAATTTCGTGCAATAAGTATTTCAACGGCATTGGCAGGCGAAGCAATCGAAAATGAAGACGATGAAAAATTTCGTGAAAGTCATCTTGATTTGCTGATGAAAATTTTAGGCGATAAAGTCAGCGACAATGCCATTGAACGAAAACAAAAAAATCCTCGCAGACTGCTCAATAATTTTGTTGATGAAGTCGTTGAACGTCTCAAGGATTTTGATAATGATTTAAATTCAATGACGGACGCAATCGAAAAATATAAATCTGAAATGGAAAAAATTTCTGCGCTGATAGTGACGAATGTAAAAAGAGAAGTCAGAGCCGAAGTCGATCAAACAGCTTACGATTGGAATTCAAAAGTAAAACGCGGCGGCAAAATCGGAAATGAAAATATAAATATGAGTGTCGCCGAAATTTTAAAGAGAAAACTCAATGAAGAAATAAATTCGCAGATGAAAAGAATAATTGAAGATTACGAGAGTCAGGAATTGCCGACTGTCAAAGCAAATTTGGAATCGCCTGAACTCAGAAAAAGAACTGCAAAAATTGCTCACACTTATACAGAAAGTTATACCGTCGAAAGAGATACACACGGCTTAGTTGAATTGGTCGGAAAAAATATTTTCGGCAAAGAGTATTATCGAACAGTCAGCGAAACAAAAACTGAATTTCAAACGGTTGATGCAGGTACAAATCTCGATGACTTTTTAAACGATTTAATGCCGCAGGTTGAAAAATTTGCACAGAATGAGGCGAATAATCAACTTGTAAAACTTCGCGACACATATTTTGCAATGAGAGAAGAATTTGTTAAAAAAATGCGCTCGGAAATTGAAAAATTAAAAACTGAATTGAACGCACTAAAATTTTAAAGGACAAAATCATGCAGATTATATTGAAATTGACGACCGCCTGTAATTTGAAATGTGTTTACTGCAGTGAAGGAGAACGAGAAATTGAAAATCTTGAAAAAGAAGTTTTTTATAAACTCGTTGATGAATTGCCTGAACTTTTAAAACATGTTGATGATTGCACGGCGGAATTTTTATTTCACGGCGGCGAACCCTTGCTTTACGGACGCGAAAATATTTTGACATTGATAAATTATGCACGTGAAAATTTAAAAAATTACAAAACGAAATTTTTAATGCAGACTAACGGCACATTGATTGATGACGATTGGATAAGATTTTTTGATGACGAACAAATTGAAATAGGAGTGTCAATTGACGGTTATCAAGAAATTCACGACGAGAACAGACGAACAAAAAATAATGAGCCGACATTAAAAAAAATTTTGGAAAATCTTAAAAAATTACGCGAGGCAAAAATAAATTTCGGTACGCTGATGGTTTTAAATTCGGCTGAAAAAATTGACGACGAAAAATTATTTAAATTCATTCGCGAAAATGATTTGCAGATAAAAATTCATTCTGTGACGGCATGTGGACGAGCGGCTGAACGAAAGGATACAAAAAAAATTTATGCGGCTTACGTCGAATTGATGAAAAAAATTTTAAAACGTGCGCTTGAAGATGATGCGACAAAAATAATTGAACCGCTTGACGAAATTTTAAATGCGATTTTGGGAATAAATCCGATTCGTGAATGTTCATATAACGGCACATGCGGCAAAAATTTCATATCAATATATCCTGACGGCGAAGTCGGATTCTGCGGACGAGATAATTTTTCACGAAATTTTATTTACGGCAATCTGCACAATGAAAAATTGATCGACTTGTACAATTCGGAAAATGCGAGAAAAATTCGTGACAGACAAAAATATTTGAAGGAAAATGATTGCAAAAATTGCGATGAATGGGAACTTTGTCACGGCGGCTGTTCATTCGAGGCAGTCAACGCTTTCGACAGTTTAAATGCAAAATATGAAAATTGCGTCGAACGAAAAAATTTTATAAAATGGCTGCGAACGGAAGGATTAAAGATTTTGAAAGCGGCATTAATCAGAGAAAAAATAAAATATCGCGAATCGCTGAAAATAAAACGAAAAATTTTTAATGAGATAGACAATTTCGAGGTGCATTGATGGAAGAATTTGACATATTATTTTTGAATGTACACAGACGATATTTAAACCATTCTGCAAAATTCGGAGGCTTCTTGGGAATATATTTATTGTCGGCATTCGTCAGGCAGGAAGGATTCAATGCAAAAAGTTTTTCGGGAACACTTGAAGAAGGCTTGAATCATCTTGAAAAAAATTCAACATCAATGGCAGGATTGTATTGCGATTTTGATAACGTGACAGAAAATAAATTTTTGTGCAGATATATCAAAGAAAAATATAAATTGCCTGTGATAATCGGCGGACCACAAGCAACGGCACTTGACGAAAATTTTTTTAAAGATTCAAAATGTGATGCAGTCGTGCGATATGAAGGCGAATTGACGGTTCTTGAATTGATGAATTATTTTCTTGAAGAAGTCGGCGAATTGAAAAATATTTTGGGAATAAGTTATTTTGAAAACGGAAAAATTTTAAAAAATCCCGAAAGACCATTGATAAAAAATTTGGACGCATTGCCGTTTGCAGATGAAAATTGTTATTTGATTCCGCAAAATTTTTATCGCAGTTTATCATTGATGACAGGTCGCGGTTGTCCATTTCATTGTGCATTTTGTCACGAGGGAGCACATACTCGGACGGTTCGATTTCGATCAGTTGAAAATGTATTGGCTGAAATCGATCAATATTTGAAAAAAATCGGAGATGAAAATTTTTTTATATTTTTTACCGATGATACATTTACATTGAACGTTGAGCGAGTGAAAAAAATTTGTGAAGAATTAAAAAAACGCCGCAAGCAAAAAAATTTTGAATGGTTCTGCGAAGGACATATTCATACAATGTACAAAAATCCCGAAATGATAAAATATTTGGCGGACGGCGGCTGTATCAGAATGCAGCTTGGAATTGAGGCGGGAACGGAAAAAGTTTTAAAAGCATACGGAAAAAATTCAACGCCGCAGGAAATAATTGAAGTTGTAAAAAAATGTCGCGACGCAGGAATCAGAGAAATTTACGGAAATATAATATTGGCAGGAGCAAACTTTTCGAGAGAAATATTTGAAGAGGACAAAAAATTTGCGCTTGAACTTTTGGAAATCGGAGAAGGTACGGTTGAACTCGGAGTTGTAACATATTGGCCGCTGGCAGAAACGAAAATGACAAATCAATCAAAAGATTTCGGAATAAAAATTTGTGATGCGGAATTTTTGACATCAGTCGGAGATTTTCCGCAGGTTGAAACGGAAGAATTAAACAGATTGAAAATAGCTGAAATGCAAACGGAACTTGAAAAAGAAATATTTGCAAAGATGAAAGAAATGTTGCTGAAACGAAAAATTCCGACTGAAAGAATTTTAAGCTGGTTTCCTCCAGAAAAATCATCAATGCAAAGATACGGCTCATGGTTCGGATTATTGACGCAGGAAAAAATTTTGTATCCTTATTACGAAATGTTGAAATTAAAAGAAGGATTTGAATCGAAAGATATTGAAAATATTGCAGAAGCACATCCGTTGAGAGTGGTTTCACTTTACAAAAACATTAAGCGTGTGAATGAAAATGAAATTGAAATAAGCGGAGAAATTTTTTCGCGAGAAGAATTTGAAATAATAATGCTGACGACAGGAAAATTAAGCGTCGCCGAAATTTGTGAAAGATTAAATTTAAAAATTGATGAAGTAATGAAAACCTTAAATCGCTTGGAAAAAAATTTTTTGACGGTATATTCAAAACATTGAGGAGGAATTGAAATGCAGGAATTGAAAAATTATCAGGAAGAATTGAAAATCAAAGCCGAAAAAGTAACGGGAGTAGCAAAAAAATATCCCGAAACGGAAATTAATTTAAAAAAATTTCGTGAAATCAATGAAACAAAAGTTCGTACAGTTACGCCTGAAATAATGGTTTACGGAATTTACAGCGCAGGAAAAAGCAGTCTTTTGAATGAATTGATCGGAGAGAATAAAGCGGCAGTAAGTGACATTCCGACGACGGACAAAGTTACTTATTACGAATGGCAGGGATATAAAATTGCAGATACACCGGGAGTATTTGCGCCGATTGCTCACGAAGAAGTCACTCAGGAACATCTCAAAAAAGCAGATGTAGTTTTGTACGTGATGAGTACAACGGGCTCAAATGAAAAACTTGAAAATTATCAGCGTCTCAAAGCGATAGCGGATGCCGGAAAGAAAATTATAATTGTACTCAACGACAAAAATGGAGATATGGGACGAAATGAAGAGGCAATCAGAATCATCAAGCAAAAAGTAGCGGTAAATATGAAAAGTATCGGAATTGAAAACGTCGATGAAAAATATTGTATCGTAACGATTAATGCATTGAGAGCAAAAAAGGGACGCGAAAAAAATAATCCGGATTTGATTGAAAACAGCGGCATGAATGAATTGAAAGATGTAATTTTGACTGAATTGAAACGTACAAGTTCATTTGAAATTTTAAGAAATGCAATTCGTGAAATTGAGGGAAATTTGAACGCAATAATCAAAACGATTGAAGGACAGGAAAATTCGGCATTGATTCGCAAAATGAATGAAGTGCTTGAAACATTCAACAGACAAAAAATGTCGATGCGCAGTCAAATAAATCATTTTATTGATATGCGTGCACAAATGCTCGGAGAAACATTACCTCAAATTATTTGGGAAAATCGCAACAAAAAAGATGAGATAGAAAAAATTATTTCGTCCGAAGTTGAAAATCTGAATAAAAAAGTACAGGAAGAAATTCAAAATCAACTTAAAGAGACGGCGGCAATTTTGCAGATGGAAATAGAATCATTCGCTGAAATAAAAATAAACGCACACAGTCAAGACGCAGAAAGTTTCAAAAAAATTTTGGAAAATCTGGCGGCAGTCAATGAAAATTTGTCAAAAGAAATTTCAACCGAAGTCGGCGAAGAAAAAAAATCGGACATGACAAATTTGGCGGCAATGAATATTACTGCAAATTTGGTCAGCGAAAGTGCAAAGACGATTGCAAAAAATCTTGCAAAGACAACGATAGGAAAAGCACTCGCAGGCACAATGCTCGGAAAATTTGCAGGTGCAGTTATTCCCGTGATCGGTCCGATTATTACTATTGTCAGCGTGCTTTCAAGTCTCGGAAGTATTTTCGGAGGTAATGATGATCGCAAAAAAATTGACGCGCAGCTTGCAAAACAAAATGAACAGGAAAGAAGAAGAGTTGAGGCGGAAATGCAGGCACGTCAAGAACTCAATCAAAAATGTATTTATATGGCGGACAAATTGGCAAGTGAATTGAAAAAATCATCGGACGACGGAATTAACGAAGTTTTGGCGAAATATGAAGAGCCGTTCAAAAAAGAAATTGAAACACGAAAGCAGGAAGGTCAGCAAGTTGCCGATGATGTAAATAATTTACGTGAAATTTTTAATGAATATAATCAACTTCGTGCTGAAATTTCGTCATCAATTCGTTAAAAAAAAAACTGTATAAAAAAACTGGAGATGAAATTATGGAAGAGACGAGAATTGATTTGAGAATACAAAATTTTGATCGTAAAAGTGAAAGCATAAGGAGCAATCAACTTTGTTTCAAAATAAATCATACAATGCCAAATACTCCCGAATGTGAAGAATTAATTAAAAAACTTTTTCCTGACATTGGAGAAGGTTCAAAAATTATGCCGCCGATTCAAGTCAATCTTGCGAATCAAATTCATATCGGCAAAAGAGTTTCTATAATGTACAATCTTCTTTGCATGAGTGCCGGAGGAATTACGATTGATGACGATGTAATGATTGCGGCGAATGTTTCATTGATAAGTAACAATCACGACTTCAAAGAGAGACAAATTATTACATGCAAGCCGATTCATATCAAAAGAAATGTATGGATAGGAGCGAATGCGACAATTTTACCCGGAGTAACTATAGGAGAAAATTCCATCGTTGCGGCAGGTGCAGTTGTAAACAAAGATGTACCTGATAACGTCGTCGTCGGAGGAGTACCGGCAAAAATTATAAAATCCCAATTATTGATCTGACTTTTGATAATTTATAACTTTTTGATTATTCCTCAATACGAAGGAAATTTATAAAACCGGTCATATCAAGCACTTCTTTCACTTCATTTGACACATTTTTAATGATCATGTTACCTTGTTTGTTCATGCGTTTTTGAGCAACAAGCAGGACACGCAATCCGGCAGAGGCAATATATTCCAACTGATTGAAATTGAGCGTTAAAGTTTTAATTCCTCCAAGTGACGCGTTCAACTCTTTCTCAAGCTGAGGAGCAGTAGCTGCATCAAGTCTGCCGATAATATCAATGGTCAGGGAATCACCTGACTGATTTTTTTTAAGTTCCATATTAATTTCTCCTTAAAGTTTAATAATATTTCCATTTTCGTCGATAGGATCAAGCATTAAAAATAATGCACTCAAATCTACATGGAAGATAATTTTTTGTTCTTCGTCGGTTTCAGCCGCACCGTTGAGTTTATTTGTATAAACCAGAGCAACGGAATGACAATAATCATTAATCTGATCGCCGAAGGGATTAATTTTTTTGCTGCAAACGGTCTCTTGAAATTTAAAAACAGTACCGACGGGAAAATAGCCTTCGACGTAAACTTTTTTTGGAAGATAAAAATTTTCTTCAACGAACGGGATCGGAACTTTTGAACGGAGCAGTAACCCTTCAAACTCCATACTTTTAACAGACATAAAATCACCTCATTAAAATTCAAGTGACAGTTTCTTTGCTTTTTCGTCGATAATGTTCAGAAAATCGCTGAACCCTGCCATATCCAAAACTTCTTTGACTTCAGCTTTGATATTTTTGATTCTCATTTTATTGCCGTTCTTGTCCATCAGTTTTTGATACTTGAGTAAAATTCTAAGACCGGCGGACGCAATGTAATCAAGCTGTGCCAAGTCAAATATCAATTCTTTCACTCCGCTGATGGACGCTTTAAGCTCTTTGTCAAGCTCCATTGCCGTAACGGCATCAAGTCTGCCGATTAGTGCAACAGTCAAAGCAGTATTTTCAAGTTGTTTTTTTATTTCCATACAAAATTCTCCTTTACAAGTTTATTTTGTTATCCAAGTTTTATGATTTTATAAAAATTATTTTTCAATGTCAATATCACATCTTCTTTTATTTTTTGTTGTATTACCTCAGCAGTTGCCGGCATAAACATAACGCAAATATTTTTTCGCGACATTGACGAGATTAAAAATTGTTTCAATCGGAGTCGGTTCAACGTCAGTATGTTTGTAACGCGGAAAAAATCGGCTTATATGCAGAGGAATTTCATCTGAAATTGATGCCAGCCATTGAGATTCGGCTTTCATTTCTTCAATGCTGTCATTTTTATTTGGAATTATAAGCGTCGTAACTTCCACGTGACAATTTTTCGCTGCAATTTCGATCGTCTTTTTGACTGTCTCGAAGTCGCCGCCGATCCATTTATAAAAATCTTCATTAAAACCTTTCAAATCAATATTCATCGCGTCAATCAATGGCAAAATTTCTTTGAGTGGCTTTTCGCAAATCGTGCCGTTCGTAACCAAAACCGATTTTAAGCCGATTTTTTTCAAAATGATTGAAGTATCTCTTATAAATTCATAACTGATAAAAGGTTCGTTGTAAGTGAAAGCAATTCCGATATTTCCGCGTTTTCTGGACAATTCAAAAGCCATTTGAGCAAGATAATCGGGAGTAACATCTTGAGTTTGAATCGTAAGATCGGACATTGAAATAGAAAAATTTTGACAGAAAGGACAATTCAAATTGCAGCCGAAACTTCCGACGGATAAAATCCAAGTGCCGGGATGAAATTTATAAAGAGGTTTTTTTTCAATGGGATCGAGAGCGATTGAAGTAAGTCTGCCGTAATTTAAATTTACAATATTTTTTCCGTCATTGGAACGCGCTCGACATTTTCCAATCTCGCCAACATCAAGAATGCAATGATGAGGACAAATCGGACAAGTCATTTTCATAAAAATTTCGCCACCGTTCAAATATTTTAAAAATATTTTATCATATTTGCTGCAATCAATCAATCTGTGATATAATCAAGCGAGAAATTTAATTGAGGTGATATTTTTGAAAGATTTAAAACGAATTTACAATTTTAATCCGGGTCCTGCAACTTTGCCGCTCGAAGTTTTGAAAGAAGCGCAGGAAGAATTTTTGAATTTTAATGACAGCGGAATGTCGATAATTGAAATCAGTCATCGTTCAAAACCTTATGAAAAAGTTCATGCGCAGACGAAAGCGGACGTTTTGGAATTAATGCAGCTCGGCGATGATTATGAAGTTTTGTTCATTCAAGGCGGAGCGAGTTTGCAATTTGCAATGATTCCGATGAATTTTGCGTCAGCCGAACACAAAGGAAATTACATTTTGAGCGGAACATTTGCAACGAATGCTTACAATGAGGCGAAAATTTTGGGAGTCGGGGAAATTGCGGCATCAAGCAAAGAAACAGGCTTTCATCACGTGCCTCAACAGGACGAATTAAAAATAAATCCCGACGCGGCATATCTTCATATTTGCAACAACAATACGATTTACGGAACAGAATTTCATTACATACCTGAAACAAACGGAGTTCCGTTGATTGCGGACATGTCAAGCGATATGCTTTCACGCGAATGGGATTTTAAAAAATTTGATTTTATTTACGCGGGAGTTCAAAAAAATTTGGGACCTGCAGGCGTAGTTTTGGTCGTTGCAAAAAAATCTCTCATTGAAAAAAGCCGCGAGACATTGCCGACAATGCTCAGATACGATACATTTTTTAAAAAAGATTCTCTTTACAATACTCCACCGGAATTTTGTATTTACATGGTCGGGAAAGTTGCGAAATGGATTAAATCTCAAGGCGGCTTAAAAGAAATGGCAAGAAGAAATTCGACAAAAGCAAAATTGCTTTATGATGAAATAGACAATTCGGAAGGATTTTATCGCGGACATGCCGACAAAGATTCTCGTTCGTTTATGAATGTAACTTTCAGATTGCCGAGTGAAGATTTGGAGAAAAAATTTGTCGCGGAGGCACTTGAAAAAAATTTGAGCGGCGTGAAAGGTCACAGAAGTGTCGGAGGAATGAGAGCATCAATTTATAATGCGATGTCGATTGAAGGCGTTGAAATTCTCGCCGAATTTATGAAAGAGTTCAGAAAGAAAAATTAAATTAAAAAAAAATCACCACGAATTTGTGATGAAAAAAATTTTTTAAAAATTAATTTCTTTCGAGCTTGCGTCTTGTCATTTCCTGCACGAGTTTGACGGCACTTATTCCGAGTCCCGTTTCTCTTGCAATTTCTTCAACGCTCATTCCTTCAAGCAGCATATTTTTTATTCTATCTGAATTGTTTGCAGGAGAATTGTTTTTTGTCTCTGAAGTCGAAGTACTTTTTAAAGTTTTCGGCGGTGAATCGGAGACAATTTTTTTTGAAGAAATTTTGACGGGTTCATTTTTTTCAACGATTGTTGCACGCCGATTTGAACCTGACGAAACGACTATTGAAGATCGATCCGGAACGCGCGGAGTTCTGACGGGAGCTTTCGTTTCAACTTTTTCTTCAGCCATAGATTTTTCCAAAACTTTCGCAAAATCTTTCGGCTCGGCTTTTTCCGATTCGGTGCTTACTTTTTCGAGTTCCTTTTTTATTTCGGTTTTATCCTTTTTAATCGGCGGTTTTGATTCAGTCGTTGAAGTTGCAGAAATCGGCGGCGGAGTTGAAACAGGTTTTGAAGAGATTGAAGAATTTCGCGAAGACAAAATAGGCGGCGGAGAAATTGGAGAAGGAACATTCGGAAGAGGATTTGACATAATCGGAGGAGTCATAAGAGGTTGAGTCATCGGAGTCATCATCGGCTGAGACACAGGCATCATCGTCGACTGCATCGGCATTTGCATAGGTACTTGCTGAACTTGCATTTGCATTGACATGGCTATTTTCTTTTCGGTTGCCTCAAGTCGTCTTTGCAATTCTTCAACCGTGTCTCCCGCCTCTTCCAATTTCGTTAAAAGGTCTCTGATTTCCGTCGATTGTCCTTCACTTCTTTTTAAAAGTTTTCGTAATTCTGCAACTCTTCCTTCAAGAATCGTTCTGTTTTTTTCGGATTCATCAAGCAAATCCTCAAGTCCCGAAACTTGGCTTTCCATTCGATTTATTACATCGTTTGCGGTTTTTTCCAATTCTTTTTTGAGCTTGCCTGTTGTCAATTCAACTTCCTGACGTTCTTCAATTTTTTCTTTTCGTTTTTTTGATTGATTCCAGACAATAAAAACCATAATCGCGCCGACAGCAATCAGCAGCGTCATTACTTCAGTTATCATATTTTAAAAATCACCGTTACAAAGAAATATCAAGATGATGACCGCGTGAAGGATCGACTGCAAATTTTTCCTTCGGTTCATCATTCTGTTTACTGCGGCTTTTTGATTGACGCTGATAATTTCCGCCACGTCCTTCCCGTTCGTTGTCGTCTTTAATTCGTCCGTCTTCGGGATTATCTTTATTTTGAACTTGTTTTTGTTTCAACTCGTCTTGCTGCTTTTGTTTCAATGCTTCAAAATCCTGCTGAACATTCGTTGCATGATTCAAATTATGCTGAACGTTCGTTGCCTCATTTGCGCCATGATAAACCATTTGCAAATTGACAGGCGTTATATCCATCAAAAACACCTCCAAATTTTTTTTATTTCATTATATCATTTATTTCAAACGTGTCAATTTTACTGTAAAGAATTTTTCCAAATTCATTGCGAGGAATTTTTTTGATCTTTACAATTTTAAACGACGATGAATTCAAATGTGTGTATTGACTCAACAATTCTTTTATCTTTTTGATTTCATTTTCGGCAATATTTTCTGTCGTGTAAATTTTCATTTCGTCATCAATTCCGCCGCTCACAAAATTTTTATATCCTTTGTCAGACAAAAAATTATCAATCGAATCCAAACTTATTCTGTTTCCAAACATTTTCAAAAATCTTTTTTCACGTCCGATTATATAAACGAATCCGTCTTCATCAATTTTTGCCGTGTCGCCGGTATTAAGTGCTCCTTTATTTTCGTCTCCTTTTGATAAATCTTTCAAATTTTTGGCGTATCCGAGACAAACATTATCGCCGTAATAAATTAATTCATCTTTATTTTTTATTTCAAATTTGCCGTGCGGAATTGCAATTCCTACTGATGAAAATTTTTCTTTTGCATTTTCAATCGGCAGATAACTCATTCTTGCAGTTGCTTCACTTGCTCCGTACATTTTTATGAATTTAATATTTTTTTCTTCACAGATTTTAAAAATTTCGATCGATAATTCATCTGACAATTTTCCGCCTGATTGAGTCAAAAATTTTATTGATGACAAATCTTTTTTATCGAAATGAATTTTTTTCAATATTTCGTATGAATATGGAACTCCGCCGAAATTTGTCACTTGAAAATTTTTTATCAACGTCCAAAATTTATTATTCAAAAAATTTAAATTCGTCACCATTAAACTTGCGCCGACATACAAATGAGTTTGAATTATTGAAAGTCCGTAAGTGTAATACATCGGCAATGTTGTAATTGCTCTGTCATTTGAATTTAATTTTTGAAATTCTACGATTGATTTCGTATTCGATTCGATATTTTTATAAGATTGTCTCACCAATTTCGGACTGCCGATACTCCCTGAAGTTGAAAGAAGAAGAGCCAATTCATTGAACAACGAGGGGGGGGGTATTTGTTTTTTCGAAGAGCATAAAAAATCCGTCGGTATAAATTTCCTTGAATTGTGAAAATTTTCGATTTGCCTCTGACCAAATATATCTCGGACGATAAATCTCAATCAATTCATAAAAAATTTCTTCTTGAATGTCGGCACGAAGTAAAAGCGGAACAATGCGTCGACGAAGTGATCCGACATAACCGATTATTGCCGATGTATGATTTTTGCACAAAATAAAAATTAAATTTCTAGGCTCCAAATTTTCTGTCATTCGATCGGCCTCATCAATCATTTGCAAATATGAAATTTTTTTTCCGTCTTCATCAATTAATGCAATGTTGTCCGCGTATCTTTCAAGATTGTCAAAAATTAAATTTCCGCTTTCAAATGTTATATCATTCATCTACTTCACCTCAAAAAAATTTTTTTAATTATATAAATTTCAATTAATCGTGTCAATAAAAAAAGACAGCTCATATTTTCAGTCTGACGAGTTGTCTTATTTAAATCTCACCTTCAATTTTAGTAAGGCTCAACGCGAACTTCGCCTTCATTTAATATCATGGTACATTTTCTGTATTCTTCCTGAACATTTTTGACAACGGAATTAATTGAAATTCTTGCACCGGGATAAACTCTGTCGGCGA
>CAJOPN010000154.1 GCA_905236285.1 uncultured Selenomonadaceae bacterium
CGCCCAATCCAAATGTGTCAAACCGTATAATGAAACATTAAAATGATTGTGATCACCATTAAATCCCAACCCAAAGAAAAGTTGCCAGCCGAGTGAAGAAAAATTTCCTATCTCAATTATATCGCCACATTCTATGTAAACGTCGGTTACATAACTTTTAATTCCCATTGATATATGCAATTGTCCATTCGTATAATGTCTTCTGTGAATAGAGTACAAATTATCTGAAAAATTAAATCTCCATGAGAGAGGTAATCCTCCGTAAGCAATTTTTTCTTTGCAAAATCTTGGAAAATCAAAATTTGGGATTTGAAAAATTCTTCCATCAATAACATGGTCTAATGAAATACCCTCCCCCCCTTGATTCTTGAAATATGCTTTCAACCTTTTAAATCTTGGCATGAAATCATTTTGAGATGAAATAATTACTTTTTTAAATGAAATATTTTCTAATGGATCGCCGTTCAAATTCTTTGCGAATAAAATTTTATCACCTTGAAAAGCTGCATAACCGACGATTTCTAAATTACCTCTTGCAACTTCTAAATCATAATATGGTTTCAACTTTGGAAAAAGATCATCAATTCCCCAAATTAATACTTTTAAAGGTTTCATTAAAATTTCTCCTTATGTATTGCTGAACAAATCTACTTGACGTTCGGAGGCACGTTTTACATCAAAAATTTTTATCAATTCCGCAACTGCCTGAGTCGGTGAAATTACTCCGTTTAAAACTGCTTCTCTGACTTCCGGCATTCTTCCCGTAATTACTGCATCTTCAAAAAATAAATTGTGCAGATGATCATCAATCATTGATTTCATCCAATCCAAAAGTTGAGAATCACGACGACGTTGAAATACTCCACTTGCATTTGTAATTTCTTTGAATAGCTGAATTACTTTCCAAAGTTCCTGCAAGCCTGTTTTTTCTACTGCACTACACAGATAAGCATGAGTCGGCCAGCCTTCAGTCGCAGGTCTGATAAATTCTATCATTCTTTCATATTCGCCGCGTGTTACTTTTGCCTTGACGAGATTATCGCCGTCAGCTTTGTTTATTACGATTGCGTCAGCCAGTTCCATTATTCCTTTTTTAATTCCTTGTAAATCATCACCTGCACCTGTCAAAACGACGAGCATAAAAAAATCAACCATTGAACGAACGATTGTTTCAGATTGTCCGACTCCGACCGTTTCAGTTAAAATTACATCGTAACCTGCCGCCTCGCACATTAACATTGTTTCGCGACTTTTTCTCGCTACTCCGCCTAATGTTCCTCCTGCCGGTGACGGTCTTATGAAGGCCTCTTCTCGTCTTGAAAGTGTACTCATTCGCGTTTTGTCTCCGAGAATTGAGCCGCGTGTTATAGAACTTGTCGGATCGACTGCCAAAACTGCCACTTTGTGACCTTCATCGCAGAGCATATTTCCAAACGCCTCAATCAATGTCGATTTTCCTGCTCCAGGTACTCCCGTTATTCCTACTCTGAGTGCCTTTCCCGTTTTCGGCAAAAGTCTTTGTAAAACTCTCTGCGCCTTCGCAAAATGTTTCGGGCTGTTGCTTTCAATTAATGTTATTGCACGTGAAAGAACTGTCCGATCTCCTTTTGTTACTCCGTCAACAAGTTCATCTTCAGTCAAAACTTTTCGATTTTTCGGTTTCATTGAAAAATTTAAATACGGATTGATATTGCCGACCGTTGTATCTTTTATTCCTTCTATTCCGCTCATTACTGCAGAATTTCCTTGTACTGCCCATTCGGGATTTGTCGTCGTATAATTTTTGTCCATTTTCTCGCCTCCGTCAATTAAAAATTTTCCGATAATGTTCTATATTTTCTCTTAATGCCTCATCTGTAAAATTTATTTCAATGCTCAAACCTGCTCCGATTTCAATTTCTTCAATAAAATATCTGTAACCTGTTTCAGCCAATGTCACACGTCGATTGTTTAAAAATTTTCCTGCCTCATTTTTTAATTCTTGTGGATAATATTTTGCAAGATTTTTCATTTGCTCAATATATTCTTCTCTCACGCTTAATTTACGTATTGCGTTTGAAGAATTTTTCATAAATGTCGGTACTTCCAAAATTGAAATTTGTTTCGGCACGGATTCAGTCGAAGTCGGCAATATTTTTTTCACGGATTTTTTTACGGCAACTTCGGGAGCATTCGTTTTGCGTTTTATTTCTATGCTCATGTTTATATTTACTACGCCTGCTCTTTTAAAAATTTCTCTCAAGGCAATTACTATTTGTTCGGGAGTTCTGTCCGCCTCCAAATATAATATCGTGCTGATTCTTACAGGTTGTTTCATTTCTATTGTCGTCGTTCTCAAATATAATGTCCTTGTCGAATCTTTGCTCACCAATGAATTTATTGCATCGGGATATTCTATATATAAAGTTTTGACTGCCGCATAAAATAATTCCGTCCAGTTTTTTACTTCATATCTTCCGAAATATATCAACGCGCTTACTTCGTCCGTGTTTCTTATTCCGTCTCGTGCTATATTTATTTCCACCTTCTTTTCTCTCCCATTTTAATTTTTATTTCAATATTTTCAACACAAAAAAAAACTTTCCTGCTAAATTTTTTTTCAACAGGAACGTTTTATTTTTTTAAAAATTTTTTTTTAGTCGATTGTAATTAATTCATATTGAGAATTTCCCATTTTCTTTTCTGCCATTGCGCTTAGTTGTCTCATTCCGACACGTGATTCAATTCTTTCTTTCAAATCTTTTGAATCTGTTGCATTGTAAACCATGTCAACGCTTGCCTGATCGACTGCCAAAATATCTGTTGATGCACAAATTCCAATGTCTGCCATAGTCGGTTCAGCCGCTCCTACTCCTTCGCAGTCACATGATACGCTGAGACGATTCATAACATTGATGAAAATGATATGCTTGCCGAAATGATTGCAGGTTGCCTGTGCAGAATCCGCCATCAATTCCATAAAATATTCTTTGACAGGCCATTGAGTCCAATCAGGAACATTATTCGGATCAACGCCGTGAACTTGAGCTTTGCCGACATGTCCGGATGCACAACCGATTCCGATATTTTTCATTGAGCCGCCGAATCCGCCCATTGCATGACCTTTGAAATGCGTCAAAACGATCAGCGAATCATAATTTGCAAGATGTGCTCCCATATCTACCGATTTAAGATGAAATGGATTGCGAACGGGGAAAGCGACTGTTTTTTCATCTTCGTCCATAATGTCAACGTCGCAGAATGTCCAGCCGTTTACTTTCAAAGTTTCAAGATGTCCTTTTGTGTCGTAACGATCGCCATGATAAAGAGTATTACATTCAACAATCGCGCTGTTTGGAATTTGTGATTGAAATTTTTGAACCATAGGACGTGCCAAAATATTCGGACCGTTTTTTTCACCTGTGTGCAATTTAATTGCAACTTTTCCGTAAATATTTTCATTGATTTTGTTGTAAAGTTTAATCAAGTGATCCGCATCAATTTTTTTAGTGAAATAAACTTTTGCCGCAGTACCTTTAAAATTTTCGCCGGTAACGTTTTTGCTCCCGACTACCGGAGCTTGTTTGTTTGCCATAAAATTTTCCTCCTCAAAAATTTTTTTGTTTAATAATAAATCTTAGAGTCAACTCAAGTCAACACTTAATAAAAAAATTTTCCGAGCAATAAACCCAAAACTCCGCAAGTCAATAAAATTTTTATTACGCCGATTTTTTTCTGAGCCGCAATCAATGCCGCAATCAAAATTATTAATCCTTTCGGATCGAATGTTGTCCAATCTTGAGGCGGTTCTTCAACATTCCAGACGGCAAGCAATACGAATGACACGCAAGCCGCCGCTATTAATGCCATGACTGCCGGTCTCAATCCGTTTAAAATTCCGTGAATTGATCCCAAGTCGCCGTATTTGAACATAATTTTTGCAAGGATTATACACAAAAATAATGACGGTGTTACAAATCCCATCGTCGCCGAAATTGCTCCTCCCAATCCTGCAACTTTCATTCCCGCAAATGTCGCCGCATTTATTCCGATCGGTCCCGGTGTCATCTGTGAAATTGTAAAAATATCTATAAATTCAGGCAAAGTCAGCCAATGATATGAATCGACTACCGACGCTTGAATCAACGGCATTGACGCATATCCTCCGCCGACACAGACCAAACTTATTTTTGCAAATTCGATAAACAACAAAAAATAAATCATTTAAATCAACTTCCCAAATTTTTATAAAAAAATTCGACTTCTTTCACGAAAGCTTTTGTATCAAAAAGTTTTGAAGAAATAATTTTTTCTCGAATATTTTTTTTCGGATTTTTCGACAGTTCGACGGCGATTTCAACAAAATTTTTTTCATTGCCGGCAATAAATTCTGAACAATTCGCCAATCTTAAAATATCTGCACCGAATTTTGAATAATGTCGACTGCCTTGAATCGTTATTACGGGAACATTCATATATAAAGCCGTTGCCGTCATCATGCCGCCGTTATAAGGAAATGTATCAAGCATTATATCAATTTCGGAATAATTTTTCAAATAATCGTCATTTCCGATGCGAATCTCAATTTTTTCGAGAGGCATTTTTAAATTTTTTAATTTATTTTGCATTTCAATTTTTCTCGATAAAATATTTGTCGTATCCTGCATTATAAATTTTGCTTCGCCAACTTTTTTTAAAATTTTCTTCACGCAGTTTAAATATTCGTCGGTGACTTTCATAAAATTATTGAAACAGCCGAAAGTTATTTTTGAATGTGAATTTTTTAGTGCAATAAAATTTTTCATGGCGATTGAAGGTTTAAAAGCAAATGCCGAATTTAAGCGCAAAAGTTTTTCGGAAAAAAATTTTTCGTGTCCGATCGGTGCAAGGTAATTATCGGTAAGAAAATAATCAATTTTTTTTAAACCTGTCGTATCGAACCAGCCGATTCCCGAAATTTGAATTTTTGACGGCTTGTAACTCATTATTTGCAATGTCATTCCGCCTTCTGTATGTCCTCCGAGATCGAAAAGTATATCAATATTTTCATCAAAAATTTTTTCTGCAGATTCTTCAATAGACAAATTTTCAAGTGAAATATATTTGCCGACATTTCTTTTGATTAATTCCGTGAAGTCATCGCAATCACTCGACAGACTGAAACATTTTACAAAAAATTCATCGCGATTGTATTCGGTTAAAAGTGCCTCGTAAAATCTCGCTGCCGACGATTCGATAAAATTCGGCGCAATATAACCGATCGTTTTCAATTCGGAATGTGAAATTGGAAAGTCTGAACTGTTTTTTTCAAAGAGATTATTATAAAAAAAATGTTCGCGAGTCATAATATCATTGTCAATATTGTTGAGATAATGCAATGCAAAAAGATAATTTGAATAATGAGTGCGTTGACTTCGCAAATATTTATCACATTTAGCCGCATTGAAATATGCTTGAGCCGCTCCTTCGGCATCTCCCAAGTCATGGAAAACCGCTCCGAATAATTCGTGTATTTTCCATTCGTCTTTAGTGCCTTCATATTGCGGAAATATTTTTTTTAATCTTTCAAATGCCTCTTGAGTTTTGCCGATTTTTAAAAAATTTTTAACTTTATCCAAAATCTCACCTCGATATTTTTAATTGATTGGTCTTGAATAAATGAGCCGCACTTTGATGATAATTTATCGCTTCGTCAAGCAATTTTTCATCAATTTCAATCTCCGAATAATCCGAAGTCTTCCAATCATTTATATGATACGCGGCGGCTTTTTTGTCGGGAGTCAAAATTATCAGCGTGTCATTTTTAATATATCCGAGCATTTGATAAGTACTTATAAAAATTCTTTCGTCATTATTTTTAAAAATGTCGTGCCCGAAAAATTTTTCATCATAAGACAAGCCGAGCAATCCGAGAAGAGTCGGAGCAAGGTCCATTTGACTGACCAATTTTTCACATTTGCCGGCAGAAATTAATTTCGGAGCATAAATTAAACAAGGAATGTGATAACAATTCACGGGCAGGGAAGATTTTCCGGCTGACAACGCTTGATGATCGGCAACTATTACAAAAATTGTATTGTCAAACCATTCGTGAGATTTTGCACGTTCCAGAAAATCATTTATTGCCCAATCGGTATATTTTACTGAAGCGTTTCTTGTTCCGTCAGGCATATCAATTCTGTCTTTCGGGAATGTGAAAGGTCTGTGATTTGAAGTCGTCATAACCATTTCAAAGGCACGTTCATTATTTGAAAAATGTTTGTCCATAGATTTCAAAACCTGTGTGAATAAAACTTCGTCGGCAACTCCCCAAATTGTTTCGTGAATAATTTCATCATCAGAAATTGAAGTGCGATCAATCACATTGTAGCCGTTGCCTTCAAAAAAATTATTCATATTGTCGAAGTAACCGTAACCACCGTAAATAAAATCTCTGACGTAATTATTTTGTTTAAAAGCATTGCCGAGACTTGAAAGATTATTATTGTTTTCGCGGCGAACGATTGATTGTCCCGGAGTCGGAGGAAGTGACAAAGTAATTGCCTCAAGACCTCTGACTGTACGAGTGCCGGTTGCATACATTCGCGTAAAAATATAAGATTTTTCGACGAGTTCATCAAGATGAGGAGTTAAACCGCTGCCGCCAAAAATTTTTAAATATTCGGCATTGAGACTTTCGACGGTTATCAAAATTACATTCGGTTTTATTTCGGACATTGAATTTAAATTTTCGGTATGAGTTTCGACAGGCGGATTTAAATTTTCTTTTGTGAGATAAAAAGTTTCGTAATCCAATTCATTCGTGAAATAAGCTCGGACAAATTCATAACAGCCGTTTCCCGAAATTTCGACATTATAACGATTGTCGCCGATAAATTCACGCCAATCAGATTGAACGGTTAAAATCAAAACAAAGGGCAGAATTACAAACGGAATAAAAATTTTGAAGTCGAATTTTTTACGAGAAAAATTTAAAAATTTACGCTGAAGATTATAAATTAAAACCGTCGTCAAAAAAATTGCAACGAGGTAAAGCGGGATATTGAACGACTGCCAAATATTTCCCAAAAGTTCATTTGTGTAAATGAGATAATCGACGGCGATAAAATTAAAATTGGTGCCGAATTCTCTGAAAAATAAAATCTGCGAAACGGCAATAAAAATCGTCAAGAAATCGAAGAGAAAGAAAAAAATTTTTAATAATCGTTCACGTTTTGAAATTAAAATCGGAATCAAAAAAATATTTATGACGCTCCAAGCAGTCAAATCATAAATTAAACTAAAAGAAAAAGTTTTAAATAATTCAAGTGAATCGGTTGAAATTGAATCATTGCCGATCAACATGACGACACGCGAAAAATTTTGAATTAAAATATAAGTCACAAACAAGAGCAAAATTTTTTTAAAAAGAATCATCAGATACCCGCCAATTTTTTTTATTTTGAAATTAAATTCTATCAGACGCTTAAATTTCCTGCAGTTAAAAAATAAGTTGCTTGCAAAAATAAAATACGTGTGATAAACTTGACGAAAAATTTTCAGAGGTGAAAAGATTGAAAAATTATACAAAATATCGTAAAGGTTATTTTATGCCGCCGGAAATAATTTTGGATTGGGTGCAAAAAGAATATCCGACGAAAGCTCCGATTTGGTGCAGCGTCGATCTTCGAGACGGCAATCAATCTCTTGTAATTCCGATGAGTCTTGATGAAAAAATTGAATTTTATAAAATGCTGGTGAAAGTCGGATTCAAAGAAATTGAAGTCGGATTTCCCGCTGCGTCCGATACCGAATATGCATTGTTGAGAAAATTAATTGAAGAAAATTTAATTCCTGACGACGTGACGATTCAAGTTTTGACGCAAGCAAGAGAACATATCATCAAAAAAACATTTGAATCATTGAAAGGAATCAAAAATACAAAAAATGTAATAGTTCACGTTTACAACTCAACATCACTTGCACAACGCGAACAAGTTTTCAAAAAATCGAAAGAAGAAATTAAAAAAATAGCAACAGACGGCGCAAAATTGCTTTTGGATTTGACGAGAGAAGCGAACGCCGATTACAGATTTGAATATTCGCCTGAAAGTTTCACGGGAACGGAGCCTGATTACGCGCTTGAAGTTTGTAACGCAGTACTTGATGTTTGGGAGTCGGTGATTGATCGCAATCCGATTATAAATATTCCTGTTACTGTTGAAATGTCAATGCCGCACGTTTATGCAATGCAGGTTGCTTACATAAATAAATATTTAAAATATCGCGACAAAGTAATTTTAAGTTTGCATCCGCACAATGACAGAGGCTGCGGAGTTGCAGATTCAGAGCTCGGACTTTTGGCGGGAGCAGACAGAATTGAAGGGACACTTTTCGGAAACGGAGAGAGAACAGGAAATGTTGACATTGTGACGATTGCGTTAAATATGTTTGCACTCGGAATTGATCCTCAATTAAATTTTGAAAATATGCCTGAACTTGTTGAAATGTATGAGAGAGTGACGAGAATGAGAGTTCACGATCGTCAACCTTATGCAGGTTCATTGGTTTTCACGGCATTCAGCGGAAGTCATCAAGATGCAATCGCAAAAGGAATGCATTGGAGAGACGAAAAAAATCCGAATTTGTGGACCGTTCCATATCTTCCGATTGATCCGCATGATGTCGGCAGAACTTATGACGGAGACGTAATAAGAATAAATTCACAAAGCGGCAAAGGCGGAGTAGGCTACGTTATGGAACAGCGTTACGGAATTGAAATGCCGAAAAAAATGCGTGAAGATTTCGGTTACTGCGTCAAAAGAGTTTCGGATCAAAAACATAAAGAATTGCTCGCCGATGAAATTTATCAAATTTTCCATGATGAATATGTAAATGTCGAATCACCTTATAAATTGCTTGATTTTCTCCTTAAAAAAGAACCTGACGGAACACGCAAAGGAAATGTTGAACTTGAGATTGAAGGCAATCATGTAATTTATGAGGCACACGGAAACGGACGACTTGATGCAATAAGCAATGCACTTCAAAAAAATCTCGGCGTAAAATATCACGACTTGACTTACAACGAACATGCACTTGAAATCGGACAATCGGCAAGAGCAATCGCTTATATCAGCATAACAGGTGACGACGGAAAAATTACATGGGGAGCAGGAATGGATACCGATATTATAAATGCGTCGATTCGTGCATTATTCAGCGCAATCAATCGAATGAAAAACAATAAATAAATTTGAGGTGAACAATGTGAAAAATCGCTGGCAGGAAATTTGGAACAATCGCGATTCAAAATTAAATGAAATTGACAAAAATGATACCGAAAAAATTGTTCTTGAATTGAAAAGAATTGTCGGCTATGATTTTTTTGGAAAGAAATCCGATATAACTTTTAATGCTTTCAAAAATGAATATGAATATCTCAAAGAGAATTTAAAAATATCAACAGGGGGGGAGGTATTTGAATTAGGATGCGGCAGCGGAGCAAATCTTTATTTTTTTAAGCAGGACGACTTTAAAATTGGCGGAGCAGATTATTCCGAAAATCTTTTAAAAGTTGCAAAAGAAGTTATCAGCGAAGAAAATTTTATTGAATGTGTTTGTTGTGAAGCATCAGAAATTCCGATTGATGTAAAATATGATGCAGTTTTTTCAGGCGACGTATTTAATTATTTCAGTAACTTGAATTATGCAGAAAAAGTTTTAAATAAAATGCTGCTCAAAACGAAAAAAAGTATCGGACTTTTGACACTTCTCGATGAAAATAAAAAAGATGAATATTTTAAATTGAGAAGAGAAAATATTAAAAATTATGACAAACTTTACAAGGATTTGCCGAAATTATTTTTCACAAAAGAATTTTTTAAAGATTATGCCGCAAAAAATAATTTGGAAATAAAATTTGACAAAAATCACATGGAAGGATATTGGAACGGAGAATTTTCTTTTGATTGTTTTATGTATAGGAAGTAGATGGAGAAATAAAAATGCAGGCTTTAATTTTGGCAGCCGGAATGGGCAAACGTTTGAAGGAATTGACGAGCGACAATACAAAGTGCATGGTCAAAGTCAACGGAATTACTTTAATTGAAAGAATGCTTAATCAACTTGAATATCAGCACTTGTCGCGAATCGTTATCGTCGTCGGTTACAAAGGAAAAAAATTAATTGATTTTATCTCGACGCTTAATATTCAAACGCCGATAGTTTATGTGAACAATCCGATTTACGACAAAACTAACAATATTTACTCGTTATTTTTGGCAAAAGATTTTCTTTGTCGCGAAGATACATTGCTTCTGGAATCGGATTTAATTTTTGATAATTCA
>CAJOPN010000155.1 GCA_905236285.1 uncultured Selenomonadaceae bacterium
TATCAAACTATCGTCAGGAAATTTTTTAAAATTGACGGACATGAAAAACCGGTCTTCGCAAAAATTTTTCCTGAAAATGTTTTAAATGTCGATAAATTATTTTCGCGGCTTAAAAAATCTAAATTAAAAATAGCATTGTGCGTCAAAGGAACTTTTCCACTTAAAACTTGGTCGAAAGAATATTTTTCGGAAGTAATAAATTATCTCGCGAAAAATTATGATGCGGCATTTTATATTGTCGGTGCTCCGAATGATCGAGTTTATGCTGATGAGGTCATAAAAGAAACGAATTTGCCTGTTGAAAATTTTTGCGGCGAAACGAATTTAATTGATTTGGCAGAGATTTTCAGAAGGAGCGATTTATTCGTAACGGTAGACACGGGAGCAACTCATATTGCGGCAACAACCGGCGTTAAAATGATTACAATCTACGGCTGCACTTCTCCAGATCGCTGGCATCCGATTAATGAAAATGCAATCGTTTTTACTTCAAGAGAAAATTGTTGTCCGTGCAATGTCAAGGCTCAAGATTGTCCGAGTTATCCGAAGCCGAATTGCCTTTTAAATGTAACGCCTTTAATGATAATTGAGGCTTGCAATAAATTGATTGGGGGATTTTTAAAATGAAAAAAATTTTTACGTTGATGATTGCTGCAATCATGCTTATCGGAATGTCGATTAATGCTGAGGCGGCAAATTTTTTTGAGGAAAAAGTCGGGATTGTAATTATCGGAAGTTCTGATTACAAAACCAAAGATTTCATTGAGTATGCTCAAGATTTTTTTAAGGCGAAGGATTCCAAAATTGAAGCTGGAAAGAAGATTCAAAATAAATATCAAAATTACTGGCTTGATAAAGGTATGATTGAGGAAGGAACTCCGACTAAGGAAGATTTTATTAATTTCGTCGATTATTCCGGCTGTAAAAAAGTTATTTATCTCGTGATAAAAGATTCAGTAACGGATCAGCATAATCGTAAAAAAGGAAAATCGCGTGCAAGAACTTCATTGACAATCAACGCTTTTCTTACTGACAGAAATAAAATTATAAAAGCGACTTCAGCGACTAATGAGGAAGATTCAAAGACGAGTGAGCTCAGAGCTAAACGCGGCGCATTTAAGCAATGTGTAAAAGAATTGAGCGACGAAATTAATCCGCTTTTGAAGTAATGGAGCAATGATTATGAAAAAAATTTTTTTGTTGAATTTGATTTTATTTTGTATGCTTATGATCGGCTGTGCAGAAGAAAATATTTTTCCTAGTGAAACGACGACAACGAGGGAAATTTTTTACTTCACTAAGGACGATGCCGGCAGAGATGTTGTATTTGATCAAAAGCCTGAAAGAATTGTCGTTACGAGCGCATCATTTTTAGAACCACTTCATGCAGTCGGAGGAAATATCGTCGGTCGTCCGGATTCAAAGACTCAGATGCCGAAATGGGCTGAAAATATTGAAAGTATCGGTCAAGTTTATAATGTTGACGTTGAAAAAATTATCGCCTGCAAGCCCGATCTCGTCATCATCAATAAAGGTATGAATGAAAAACTTCTTGACGTTTTAAATCAAAATAAAATTGCCGCTTTGGTGCTCGATATGAAAACTTATGATGATGTTAAAAATGAAATTGAAATCTTCGGCGACTTGACGGCAAATCCTGATGAGGCGAAAAAAATTATTGCCGATATGGACTCTAAAATTAATTCCACGATTCAAAAACTGCCGAAGGATAAAAAACGTATTGCTATTCTTCACAGCACGGCTCAAGGTTTAACTGTTCAGCTCAATTCAAGTATCGCAGGAAATATTTCTAAAATGTTCGGCTGGGAAAATGTTGCCTCTGATATGCCTCCTCTTGATTCTAATCCTGATGCTGCTCCTTATAGTCTTGAAACTTTGGCTCAACAAAATCCTGAAATTATTTTTGTTACCAGTATGGGCAATATTGATGAGATTAAAGCCGATATGCAAATGAATTTTGAATCCAATCCGGCTTGGCAGTCTATCGCCGCAATAAAATACGACAAGATTTACTACTTGCCGCAAAATTTATTTTTATTAAGTCCAGGTTTAAATTATCCTGAGGCTGTCGAGACGATGGCGAAATTAATTTATCCCGATTTAAAATAAGCCTGTAATTTTTCCGTCGTTAGTTATATCCATATTTTCGGCGGCTGGTTTCTTAGGTAGTCCCGGCATTGTCATTATATTGCCGAGTAGGACGACTATGAAGCCTGCTCCTGCCGATATTTTTATTTCTCTGACTGTCACTCTAAAGTTTTTCGGTCGTCCTATTTTCTCTGCGTCGTCACTTAAGGAGTATTGCGTTTTCGCTATGCATATCGGCATTTCGTTAAACCCCATTTTTTCTATCTCTTTTATTTGCTTTTCCGCCGTATTTGTATAATCTGCTCCTTCTGCTCCGTAAATCTTCGTTGCTACTGCGAAGATTTTTTCTTTTATGCTCATTTCGTCGCCGTATGTAAATCTCATTTCGCTTTCCTGCTCATATGCTTTCTCTACTTCTTCTGCCAATTTCATGCCGCCTTCTCCGCCTCTAGCAAAGACTGTTGACCTTGCCGTTTTCACTCCGACTTCTTGACAGCGTTTTTCTACATATTTCAATTCCTCTTCCGTATCCGTCGGAAATTCATTTATCGCTACCACTGCCGGTATTCCAAATTCTTTTATGTTTTCTATATGCTTTTCAAGGTTTTCAAATCCCGTCTCGAGTGCCTCTGGATTTTCTTCTGCTAAATTTTTTTTTGATACTCCTCCGTGCATTTTAAGTGCTCTGACTGTTGCCACTATTACCACTGCATCCGGTTTCAGATTCGCTTTGCGGCATTTTATATCTATAAACTTTTCTGCTCCTAAATCTGCCCCAAATCCTGCCTCTGTCACTACTACGTCCGCTAATTTTAAGGCGTATTTCGTTGCGATCACTGAGTTGCAGCCGTGCGCTATGTTCGCGAATGGTCCGCCGTGAATTAGTGCCGGTGTTCCTTCCAATGTTTGCACCAGATTCGGCTTGATTGCGTCTTTAAATAAAAGTGTTAATGCTCCCGTTACTTTTAAATCGTTCGCCGTTATCGCTTTGCCTTCTACGTCGTATGCTACAATTATTTTGCCCAGTCTCTTTTTTAAATCCTCTAAATCATTCGCCAGACAGAGTATCGCCATCATCTCCGACGCTACTGTTATATCAAATCCACTTTCTCGCGGCACTCCGTTTATTTTTCCTCCAAGTCCGACTATTACGTTTCTCAATGCTCTGTCGTTTAAATCTAGTACTCTTTTCCAGACGATTTTTCTTACATCTATTTTTAATTCGTTGCCGTGATGTATGTGATTGTCTAGCACTGCTGCCAGTAAGTTGTGCGCCGTCGTTACTGCGTGAAAATCTCCCGTAAAGTGCAGATTTATGTCTTCCATCGGCACGACTTGCGAATAGCCTCCTCCCGCTGCTCCTCCTTTTATTCCAAAGCACGGTCCTAATGACGGCTCTCTGAGTGCTACTATCGTTTTTTTCCCTCTTCGACTTAATGCGTCTGCCAATCCGATTGAGGTCGTCGTTTTCCCTTCTCCTGCCGGTGTCGGTGTCATTGCTGTCACTAAGATTAATTTCCCGTTCGGTCTGTTTTCTATTTCCTGCCAGTATTCTGTGCCGATTTTAGCTTTATATTTCCCGTAAAATTCCAAGTTTTCTTCATCGATTGATATTTTCTCGGCGATTTTTTTTATTGCCTCTATTTTCGTTTCCTGCGCTATTTCTACGTCGCTTTTCATCTCTTTACCGTTACAGAGAACTTATAAAAAGCTATAAACTTTAATGTCTCCTTCCTTCTTCATAGCGTCCGCTTCCACCGTCAATCCTTGCGAA
>CAJOPN010000156.1 GCA_905236285.1 uncultured Selenomonadaceae bacterium
AGAGCGTTAGCGATTGAATCTCGCCTCCAGTAAAGACTGGTGTTGGTATGGACAAGCTCGCGATTTTAATCGTGAGCAGTTGACAATGTTTCTCCCATTGCATGTTTCAACGCATATTGATAACGTATCACGTCATATTTTGCGCTGACATGATTTTTTTTCGCCGTCGACAATGAAACTTCCGCGTCCAATATATCCAAAAGTATTCCTTCACCTTCACGATATTTTTCGGTAGCAATATATCTTTCCTCAATCGCCAAATCTACTGCCGCTTGTGTCGTCGAAAGTCTCACCAATGCACTTTCCAAATTTTTGTATGCATCAATCAATTCTTCGCGCACCGAATTTGTATCGGATTTTAATGCAAGTTCCAATTTTTCTATTTCAATTTTTGCTTCGTCTACTTCTGCTCTCGTCACATGACTGTCAAAAATATTCCAGCTCGCACTCAATCCTGCGGTTGCATTTGATGTTGGACTCCAATCTCTTGATTGAGCATTGAATCCCGTTGACGCTGAGGCATTTACTGACGGCAGCCAGCCTGATTTTGCACTTTTTAATTGAAATTTTCCGCGTTCTATTTTCAAATTGTCTGATTTAATGTCAAATCTTTTTTCCATCGCAAAAGAAAATAATTCATCAATTTCATCAAAATTATTTTTCGTCGGTTCAATTTCTTCAACGTCGTCTATTTTTTCGACTGATAACAATGTCGCCAATTTATTTAATGAAATTTCATAAGTCGTTTGGGATTTTATTGCCGTTTGATGTGCATCGCTTGTTTCGACTTGCGCTCTCAAATAATCTATTTTCGCTTTTGAGCCCGCATCATACAAATCTGAAATTAATTGTTCATGTGTCGCCAAATTATCGCGCGTCTCAATATCGACAAGATGAGTTGCTCTGTTTTCAAGTGCGTCGATATATGCAACTGCCACTTCATATTTTAAATCGTCAACACTCTGCGAAAAGTCCATTTCACAAATTTTTATATATAAATCTGCAGCTTTGATATTGTTTTCGAGTTGTCCGCCGCTGTAAATCGGAATTGATGCGGAAATTCTGTTTGAAATACTTTCTGTTTCTTCATTTCCTTCATTCTTCGTCGCGTCAGCATTTCCCGATAAACTTAATGTAAAACCTTTTTGTCCCTTTGCTATTTTTAATTGTTCTGTTGCCGTATCAATATTTTTTCGCGTCTGATTTAGTGAAGGATTTTTTTCAAGCGCAATCGAAACAGCCTCATCAAGTGAAATTGCATTGACTGACGCTGAATCAATAAAAATAAAAATTGCCGTTAGAATATTAATTAAAAATTTCTTCATGGTTTGACCTCTTTATCAAGTTTAATCGGATTTGCATTTATCATATTTGTAAGATCATCAACCGATTTTTGAGGCGTTGAATTTTCTTTAACGATTGTTGACGATTGCGGAGAAGAATTATTTTTCACGGAAGAATTTTTTTCATCTTCATCTAAATTTATCGAGGCTGAAAGTTGAGCTTGAGCCTTGCGAAATTCTTTCAACATCTTACCGAGTGATCTGCCGAATTCGGGAAGTTTCGACGGTCCGAAAACTATCAATCCTACAATCAAAATTAAAATAAATTCACCGGCACCGATTCCAAACATAAATTTTAACTCCTTGACGTAAAAATATTTTAATGATAAACTTAATTTACAATAAAAATTGAAAGGTGTCAAGAAAAATGAAAAGAGAAGAAATAGAAATGATTGCAAGTCTTTCGAGATTAAAAATATCTGAAGAAGAAATTTCTGACGTGACGGAACAGCTTGATAAATTTTTAGTTTACGTCGAAAATTTAAAAAGTATCGACACAGAAAAAATAGAACCGACAACTTATGCCTTGCCGATTCAAAATGTATTTCGCAAAGATGAAGTAAAAAAATCATTGACGCAGGAAGAGGCTTTGTCAAATGCGCCGCTTTCAGAAGACGGTTATTTCAAAGTGCCGAGAGTTTTGGAAGCATAATCAGCAATTAATTCGGCGACTTCGGATTTTTTCATAATCGGATAACGTTTTAAATTGTCTTTGGTGATGAGAGTGACAATATTTGTATCGACTCCGAAACCTGCACCTTCGGCAGTAACGTCATTTGCAACAATCATATCAAGATTTTTACGAATTAATTTTTCGCGTGCATTTCTTTCAAAGTCTTGAGTTTCAGCGGCGAATCCGATTAGAATTTGATTTTTTTTAAGTTGACCGAGTTCAAATAAAATATCCGGATTTTTGACGAGTTCCAATGTGAGATTATCGTCAAATTTTTTTATTTTCTGCTCCGAAAAATTTTTGACGCGATAATCAGCAACTGCCGCCGACATAATTACAGCCGATGAATTTTCAAATTCGGACAAAATTTTTTGACGCATTTGCTCGGCGGTTTCAATTTTAATTACGCGAATATTTTTTGAGACTTCCAAATCACTTGAAGTAATCAAAACAACTTCAGCACCACGATTTGATAAAGCATTTGCGATTGCGTGCCCCATTTTTCCGCTTGAATGATTGCCGATAAAACGCACGGGATCAATCGGTTCACGAGTTCCGCCGGCAGTCACGATAATTTTTTTTCCGTCAAGTTCGGAATTTTTTCTAAAATTTTTTAAAAATTCATCAGCATTTAAAATAATTTCGTCAGGTTCAGGCAGTCTTCCGATTCCCGAAGTTCCGCAAGCCAATTCTCCGCTGTCCGGTTCAATTATTTTTATGCCGCGTGATTCTAAAATTTTTAAATTATTTTGCATTGCAGGATTTAAATACATATGAGTATTCATCGCCGGAGCAATTATTAACGGTCTGTTTAACGCAATCGCAACCGTTGAAAGTGAATCGTCGGCAATTCCGCAGGCAATTTTCCCGATTATATTCGCAGTCGCCGGAGCAATTATCATCGCGTCGCACCAGTCAACAATTTTAATATGTGCCGCCGTTTCTTCATTTTCAAAAATATCCGTCATAACTTCATTTTGAGAAATTTCTTTAAAAAGTTCCGGCGAAATAAATTTTGTTGCATGATTTGTCATAACGACTTTTACAGAATCACCGCGTTTGATAAATTTTCTCACGAGATCGACGACTTTATAAATTGCAATTCCTGCACTCACTCCGACGATTAAATTCATTTTTCAACATCTCCTTTAAAATTCATCGCCTTCAACAAAGTTTCCTCCGCGCGTTCCATATGACGTTCGGCAGCATCACGAGCCGCCTCGACATCTCCGTTTGCAATCGCCTCAACCATTTCGCGGTGTTCATCAAGAGTATCTTTCAATCGCCCCGGATAACTCATTGATTGTTTTCTGAATCGTGCAAGCTGTTCTTTTAAATTGTTTATGATGATTCCGAGCCGCTCATTTCGACTGACCGAATACAATAATCCGTGAAATTCAATGTCGGTTTTAACGATGTTGTCAATGTCGCCGAGTTTAATATATTTTTCCGTCAATGCCAAAAGTTGTTGAAGTTGATCGAGTTCATCAGATTCAATTCTGCGAGCCGCTAATCCGATTGAAAGAGATTCGAGAGCGGAACGAATTTCAAAAATTTCTTGAACGTCGTGAACCGAAACCGATGAAACATAAGTTCCGCGACGAGGCAGCATTATAACGTAACCTTCCTGTTCAAGTTTTCTGATTGCTTCACGAATTGGAGTTCTGCTTATTCCGAGTTCGTCGGCGAGCTGCACTTCCATTAATCTTTCTCCGGGTGCAAGTACTCCACTTTTTATTGCGTTTCTCAACGATTCGCAGACTGCTTCTCTCAATGGTTGATATGTATCTAAATTTATGGGTTCCAATCTTGATTTTGTCATGTATTTTCACTCCATCCAAAATGATTTGAAAAATATTGTCCGATATAATCGACGGCTTGCTGACCTTCATTAATTATCGGCGCAAAAAATGCCCAATTATGAATCATTTCTTTAGCTACGACGAAAGTTGAATCCACTCCGTAAAATTCGGACTTTTTTGCAAATCTCATCGCGTCGTCAAGCAAAATTTCTTTTTCGCCGACCATTATCAGTAACGGAGGAATACCTGTCAAATCACCGTAAAAAGGAGATATAAACGGATTGCAGCGATCTCCGTTTTCTCCGACATAATTATCTGCACAGAATTTTAAAAGATCATAATTCAAAACGGGATCAATTTTTTCATTCTTTAAAATACTTTTCGCAGTCAATGAAAAATCGGTTATCGGAGAAACAGCGGCAGCAGAATTCGGCATTTTCAAACCGATTGAACGAAATTTTAACAAAGCAGAAAATAATAATCCGCCTCCCGAACCGTCTCCGGCAAAAAAAATTTCATCAGGCATGTAAGATTTTTTCAAAAGCCATTTGTAAACAGTAACGACATCATCAAGTGCGGAAGGAAAAATATTTTCGGGAGCAAGTCGATAATCAACCAATAAAACTCTCGTGCCTGCGGATTGAGCAAGTTTTTCGGCAAAATGATGATACATTTCATTCGATCCCATGATATAACCGCCGCCGTGAAGATAAATTATAACTTTTGATAAAGAACTTTCCAGCACGTCGACCCATTCCGCTTTCACTCCGTCGGCATCAACTTCTTCAAAAATTGTTTCGTCCGATGTTTTGAAATTCATAGACATATTGTTAAATTCATTTCTTAAACCTTCCAGTCCGAGACGAATTGTCAGCGGATTTTTTTTGAATGCGTCATATAATTTATAAAAAGATTCACTTGCCATTTTTATTTGACCTCCATTACCGTCATTTCTTTAACGTCGAGTTTATTTTTTCTTATCCAAACCGATAACATTCTTTCACAAATGAAACCGAAAATTCTTTTTTGCCTTTCATGTAATTTTTCAAAAGGAATTATTTTATTAAATTTTTCAACAGCCTCAAAAATAAATGAAAAAAGCCATTGACAATACGAATCGAAAACATATTTGCGCGTGATGAACATATTACATTTGAAAAGTGAACATGTATCGACGATATAATCAAAAGTTTCAAGATAATTCGGCTGATGAAGTGCAAGAGATTCACGAGTGAGGACGATTGCAAGATTGGCTACATCAAAGCCGACATCATTAATCAGAAAAGTTTTCGTATTACAGATATAATAATGTTCATTGGCGACGATTAAATCAAAATTATTTAAAAGTTGACGTGCCGACTCCGCCGAAATAATTTTTTCTTCAGAAAATTTTTCATCTTCATCTGCTGAAAAAAATCTTCGATAATGAACCAATCCGACGAAATCATGAGAAGTATTTTTCCAAATCCAATATGCTGCCGTCAATTCGTTAAGATATGGATTTAATTTTGAAATATTTTCTCCCGAATCATCGCCGAGATAATTTAAATCATCTTTAAGCGCACGACCTGCATGAATTATTTGATAATTTTGCGGCAAAATTTTTTCAATGTCAAATTTTTTGTGTGTCACGACATAGATACATATATCTGTTTTTTCTTTCTTTTTGATGAAGTAAAACTTTCCTCTTATACAATCGCAGAATGAACCGCCGTCAAATTCATCGGCAAGATCGGCATTGAGATTGATACCTTCTGCCGAATCATGAAGGAAAAATAAAAAATTATCGCTGAGATTTAAAGTTTCATAAATTTGCATTGACAATTCTTTATTGTTACGAATCGCCGTCATAAGAACGACATCATAATGATGAAGGCGATTAAAATTTTTTCCCGAATCAATTATCAAATTTTTTAAATCGTAAGGTTTGGAGTAAAAAACGGAATGATTAAAAAAATCGTCCAAATCCAAAATCGTTTGAATTTTCATTTCCGATAAAAATTTATAAAGCGCACTTTCATTGTTATAAGATTGAAAGCCATTTGAAATTTGTCTGATGTATGTTTCAGTCATCATGATTTGATCAATGGGAATATCTTTACTGTTCAAAGTGACGCAATGATTTATAAATTGAATCGGATCGGTGAAAACGATATAATCAAAATCAAATTTTTTTAAGTCGTCTGCAATCGGTTCGGGAAAATCAGCAATTATTTTCGCAGGTTTATTTTCAATCGCCGCTTTGAAAATTTCGACATCTCCGATTACAATGACATTCGGCACAAAATGATTCATCATAATGAAAATTCACGTCCAGTCGTTTCAGTCAAAAAAATTTGCAATGATGTATCTTTAAATGATTCGGCAATTTTTTTTGCATCATCAGCAGATTTTGCAACAGCGAAAATTGAAGGACCGGAGCCGCTCATCATAGCAGTAATTGCACCTGCCTCAAGAAGTTTTTCTTTGTAATTTTCAATCGCAGGATATTTTTTTATTGCGACAGATTCCAAAACATTGAACATCAATTCGCAAACGGCTTTTGTATCACTCAAATTTATTGCCTCGCAAATTTCGGCAGTATTCGGATGCTCATTTGAAAAATTTTTATTCGTGTCATAAGTCTGATAAGCCCAAGCAGTTGAAATAACTCCTCGCGGCTTAATCAAAACGAGCGGAAGTTTCGGAAGATCTGCAAGTCTTTTTAAAAGTTCGCCGCGACCATAAGCCAGGCAAGTACCGCCGACGATACAAAACGGAACATCGGAACCGATTTTTGCACCGATTTTGCACATTTCATCAACAGACAATTTTAAATTGAAAAGTTGATTGATTCCGCGAATGACAGCCGCCGCATCAGTCGAGCCTCCCGCAAGTCCCGCCGCAATCGGAATTTTTTTTGTCAATCGAATGAAAACTCCCGATTTTATTTCAAAAATTTTTTTCATCAATGACGCTGCTTTATATGCAAGATTATTTTCGTCATTCGGCAGATTTTCGCCGTCAATCATTTCAAATTTAATTCCGTAATCTGTTTTTGCAAGCTCCAAAATATCTGACAGCGCGATTGATTGCAGTACAAGTTCAACTTCGTGATAACCGTCTTCACGTTTGCCGAGAATGTCGAGCGAAAGATTTATTTTTGCATGTGCATTAATCGTAAGCAAAATTAACACTCCAATCAAAAAAATGATAACATTTTCAAAAAAAAATTGCAACAAAATACAAATTGTATACTTGTCCACAGTTTCAAAAAAAATTTTTTAAATATTTTCATAAGTTAAAAGAGCAACCGATTCAACATGACTCGTAAACGGAAACATATCTACCGGCTGAACTTGTTGAGTTTTAAAATTATTCTCCGCCAAAATTTTTAAATCGCGTGCCAATGTCGCCGGATTGCACGAAACATAAACAATTTTTGACGGTTTCAATTTCGCAATCGTCAACAAAAAATTTTCATCACAGCCTGAACGCGGCGGATCGATTACAATTACATTCGGCTTGACTCCCAATTTCGGAAGAATTTTGTTTGCGTCGCCTGTTATAAATTCAAC
>CAJOPN010000157.1 GCA_905236285.1 uncultured Selenomonadaceae bacterium
ATATTTCTGATTGTGTCGGCAAGTTTTATCACGTCCGATTCTTTCATTTCAACAATGTGATATGCAAGCCGAGTTGCCGTTTTATATCCGACTCCCGGCAGTTTCATCAGCGATTCAATCAGTACCGACATTGCTTTTGAACTCATTTTATTTACCGAAAAGTCCCGAAAGCCCCGGTATATTATCAAGTGCAGGCATTGCCATTGAATTCATTTTTTCGGTAATTTTTCTTTCAATTTCGGCATTTGCGGAATTAATCGCGCTGACAATCAAATCTTGAATTACTTCGATGTCGCCGTCTTTGATGAGTTCGGGATCAATTTTAATTTCTTTGACATTTTTTTCGCCGTCAACGGTTGCAGTTACCATATTGCCGCCGACGCTTGCAGTCGCTGTTTCAGCTTTAAGTTTTTCCTTGCTGTCCTCAAGTGTCTTTTGAAATTCCTGTGCCTTTTTTAAAAGATCATTCATGTTAAATTTAGGTGGATGTGCCATTTTTAATTTCTCCTTCATTTTTAATTATTATAAATTGTTATAGAATGATACGTCGGTTACATATTCACTTTTTACTTCAAAAATATCAATGATTTTCAACATATAATCTTTGTCTTTTTCGGATAAATCTTTCAATACTCTGATATTTTTTTTCACTTCCGTCAAGTCTTCTTTTTTTTCTCCGTCATCAAAAGGTATTGATTTTTCTTCAGCCAAATCCTTAATTACATCAACAACATCAACTTGTTTATCTTCAATTTCTTCAGTTTCATCTTCGAAATCGTTATCATTGTCTTCAAATATTTTTTTATTTTCTTCTTTATAAACATTCTGTGAAATACTTACAACTTGTTGAACTATCTTCGTCGCGGCAAATTTAAAAAGTGAAGTTTCAAGAATTACTTCCGGTATTCCCGAGCCTTGCATTTCGATTGTTGCCTTACGAAGTTGATCAATCATTTCATTGTAAATTGCCAAGTCCTCTGAATTAACGTCCTCGATTTGTGAAACGATGTCGCGAAGTCTGGTTATAAGTGATTCGGCAATAATATTCGCCGTCAATCCCGTTTTGAAAGCATTGGCAGTACTTTTTATAATTTGAGCGCGTTTTTTGGATTTTGCCGCATTAATTATTTCGTCAAGATCGGAATCGGACACCAAGCCCAAAGTATTATCAACAATTTCAACAGTCAACATATTTTGATCCGACATTGAATAGCATTGATCGAAGAAAGTCAAAGCATCACGCATTGAACCTTTTGCAAGACGAGCAATTTTTTTGACTGCCGAATCTTCAATCTTAAAATTTAATTGTTCGGCGAGATTTGAAAGATGATTTGAAATCAATTCTTGCGGAATCAATTTAAAGTTTAAAATTTGACAGCGTGAACGAATTGTTTGAGGCACTTTGTTAAATTCAGTCGTCGCGAGAAAAAATATTACATTCGGCGGCGGTTCTTCAATGAGTTTTAAAATTGAATTGACAGCCTCAAATGAAAGCATATGAACTTCATCTATTATAAAAGTTTTATATCGAGATTGCAAAGGAGCAAGATAGGCAGTAGAAAGCAAACGGCTGACATCTTCAACCGAACGATTTGACGCAGCATCAAATTCAATATTATCAGGCGAACTTTTAAAATTTTTGCATGAATCGCATTCATTGCAAGGAATCATATTGTTCGGCAGAAATTCATTTTTTTCAACTGCTGAATGAACTTTTTCGCAATTTATCGCTTTAGCCAAAATTCTGGCAGTTGAAGTTTTTCCGGTTCCGCGAGTTCCGACAAGAAGATAAGCATGTGAAAGGCGATCGGAATTTAAAGCGCGTGCCAATGAATTGCCGATATGTTCCTGCCCGACGAGTTGATCCAAATTTTGTGGACGTGCTCGCGTGTATAGTGCCTCATAAGCCACAAAAAATTTCTCCTTTTAAATTGACTATAACAAAAATTTCAGCCATCAACGCAAAAGACCGACCTTTGAGCCGAAACAAACGGTGTTGCAAGAAACTCTCGTTGCTGCACATGCCCTGGCGAGATTGCCAACCCTATAAATGTTCGGAAAAATCAATCTCCTGCATTCATAACTGAAAATGATTTAAATTTCAATTCCGAATGAAATAAAACTGGCGGAGAGTGAGGGATTCGAACCCTCGAGACGCTATCAACGCCTACACGATTTCCAGTCGTGCTCCTTCGACCAACTCGGACAAC